>CAYQYM010000148.1:0-6378 GCA_964421715.1 uncultured Acidipila sp. | reverse complement strand
CCGTACGCCTGCTGACCGAGGCCGACCGCACCGAAGAGGTGGCGCGCATGCTCAGCGGCGCCCGACTTACGGATACCTCTCTTAAGCATGCAGAGCAGATGCTCAAGAGCAGCCGTTGACCGGACATCGTCAGGCAGGGCACAAACTAAAATAGATTAACTACTATGAGTGAACAGATTGATCTACGCAGCGACACAGTAACCAGGCCCACGCCAGCCATGCGCGCCGCCATGGCGCAGGCCGATGTGGGAGACGATGTTTATGGGGAAGACCCAACCGTCAACCGACTGGAAGAGCGTGCCGCTGCGATTTTTGAGCGTGAGGCGGCCCTGTTTGTGCCCACCGGCACCATGGGAAACCAGATTGCCATCCACCTGCACACGCGCCCCGGGCAGGAGGTCATCTGCGAATCGCGCGCTCACATTCTGGACTGGGAGATGGCCATGGTCTCGGCGTTCTCCGGCTGCCAGTTGCGCACGGTCGCCGCCGAGCGCGGCGTGCTCACCTGGGCGCACATAAAGCCGGCCATCGCCGGCAAAATCTACTACCGCGCGCAGACCGGGCTCATCTCGCTTGAGAACACGCACAACATGGCGGGTGGCACCGTCACGCCGCTGCCTGTGCTGGAAGAGATTTGGGCTTACGCACGGCAGGCCGGGCTGCCGATTCACCTCGACGGCGCACGTGTCTTCAACGCCGCCGCTGCACTCAACGTCAGCGTCGCCGCACTCACCCGCGGTTTTGACACGGTGATGTTCTGCCTTTCCAAGGGGCTGGGTGCGCCGGTAGGCTCCATGTTGGTGGGCAGCAGGGAATTGATCGACCGGGCTCGTTCCGTCCGCAAGATGCTCGGCGGTGGCATGCGCCAGGCTGGCGTGCTGGCCGCAGCCGGACTGATCGCGCTGACAGAGATGCCGCAGCGCCTTGCTGAGGATCACGCAAACGCGCGGCTGCTGGCGGAGCGGCTGGCGGCGCATCCGCAGGTGGAGCTCGACCTCACCGGTGTGCAGACCAACATCGTCCTCTTCCGTCTGAAGGGCGCTGGTGATGCCGCAGCTCTCGTGGCAGAGCTCAGGAGGGAAGGCGTGCTTGCCGGAAGCGTGGGACCGCACGCCGTGCGCCTGGTGACGCACTATGACGTAAGCCGCAGCGCCTGCGAGCGAGCGGCGGACATCGCGGCCACCGTGCTCGACGCGAGGATGCCCGCGCTCACGCGCTAGCGGATGCGATAGCGGATACCGGTGCTGATGCCGTAGCTCTTCATGACACCATAGGTAAACTGCGGCCAGTACTGGTATTCGAAGTCGATGAGCCTGAGCCGAAACCGGCGGTTGATGCGGTAGTCTACGCCCGCGCCCGGCGCCAGCACGAGGTAGCTGCCCTTCGCAAAGTCCTGGGGAAAGGTGAACTGGCCATCACCGACCAGAAATTTGATGTAGGGCCGCACATGCCCGCGGTCGAGAGCGCTGAAGGAATAGCGCGGGCCAACCAGGTAAGTATCCGCGTGCTCGTTCTGCTGGCTGCGCCAGCGCAACCAGCGCGCCTCGCCCTCGATGCCGAATCTCCAGTTCAGGTCAGCATCCACGTAGACGCCCGCGCCAAGGAGCTTCTGCTGACCGTAATCGATCCGATAGCCGGAGACCATGCCGCCGACAGAGAGCATCTCCTCGTCCCCGATTGCGGCCGGCGCCACCTGTGCTCGCGCTCCCACCGTGAGCGCGACGGCAAAGACAGCCGCCAAAGCATATTTCCACCTGATTGCCATCCGGTTCACTCGTCTCCGCCTACTTGATGGTGACCGTCAGGTCAGTGACATGGGTCGTGTGGGTATTCTGTCCCGTGGTTACGACCTGGATCGTGTAGGTGCCCGTCTTTACGCCGTTCACGTTGAGCGAGCCGCAGCCGGAGACCACCAGGCCCGTTCCTGCCAGAAGTGCCAGCAGCAGGACCGGAAGCAGCGCGCCCAGCTTTCTGCGTCCACGCAGCAGCAGCAGGCCGAAGAGCGCGGAGGCAGGGAAGAGAAAGGCCGCCGCAACTGAGCGGTTGCCGCTGCCGTCGCCGGGCAGGCGATTCTCGGCGTGCTGGCCGGCTCCAATCGGCGCCGCCGTGTCTATCGTCAGCTGCACGGTGGCCTGGCCGTTGGCCTTCAGGTTCACCATTTCGCTTGAGAAGGTGCAGGTCATCATCGCCGGCAGAGACGCACAGCCCATGCCCAGCTCGTCCGTAAATCCGTAAGCCGAGTTCAACGTCAGGGTGAGCGTGGTGTTCTGCTTCTGGTTGAGGGTGATAGACGTCGGGTTGATGGTCAGCTTGAAGTCCGCCCCAGCCGTCACCGTGACCTGCACCGGCTCTGACACTGAGCCATCATGAAAAGCATCGCCGCCATAAACCGCGATGATCGAGTAAGAACCCGGCTTGAGGCTTGGGTTCAATGTTGCGTTCCCAGCCGCATCGACCGGACTGGACCCAATCACGTCGAGGCCATTCTTGTACGTCACCGTTCCGGTAATAGGAGTTGTGGACGTAGAGCTGACTGCGGAGATCAGCGTCAGCGTCTGCACCGTGCTCACGCTGTTGGCAGAGGCGGCCAGTGTGACATGCGTCGGGATCGCCTGTATGGTCTCCGTGAGGATGTTCGAGCTTGAATTGATCTCGCCCGCGGTGCCGGCGAAGACAGCAGCAATCGCATGCTGCCCGATGGCAAGCTGCGATGTCGTGTAGGTGGCGACGCCGTTCACCAGCGCCACGGTCGCAATCGTCTGGCCACCATCTTGAAATTGAATGTTGCCTGTCGGGTAGGAACCGTTATCGGTGGAGAGCTGCGCGGTAAAGGTCACCGGCGTCCCGGCAAACGCGGTCAGCGCGCTTGAGTTCAGCCTGAGCTGCGTGCGCAGTTGCACGAGCTGCGTCAGCGGTGCCGAGGTGCCCGGCTTGTTGTTCGCGTCACCGCTGTAGTCGGCAGTGATGTTGTGCGCGCCCAGGCTCAGCGACGCCGTAGCCAGGCTGGCTGCGCCATTCGTAACAGGCACGGTGCCAAGTGTCACCGCATCGTCCTTGAACGTCACGGTGCCGGAGGGAGCCGCACCCTGGCCCTCTACCACGGCCGTGAAGGTGACCGCTGCGCCCAGCAGCGACGGGTTGAGCGAAGAGCGGACTGTAACCGAAGCCGCCGCGGTGCTGATTGTCTCGATCAGCGCGGATGAGCTGCTGGCCAGGTCGAGCGTGTCTCCACCATAAGCGGCGGTAATGCTGTGCTGGCCGACGCCAAGCGTGCTGGTGGCGAAGGCCGCGTTGCCCGCGCCGTCGAGCGCCGCCGTACCAAGCGGCAGGCCGTTATCGCTGAAGGTGACCGTGCCCGTGATGGCCGCTCCATTCGCCGAAGCGACGTGCGCCGTAAAGGTCACCGGCACGCCGCCAAGTGCGGGGTTCGCACTGGCAGAGAGCGCCGTCGTGCTGGTCTGCTGAATCGTCTCGGCCACGCTGTTGGACTGCGCCGCCGCATTATCCGTGTCTCCGCTGTAAGTCGCGGACAAGGTGTGCTGGCCCAGGGAAAGCGCCGCCGCATAGGTGGTCACGCCGCCCGCGCCCAGCGGCACCGACCCAAGCGGAGTTGTTCCGTCAAGGAAGGTCACGGTGCCGCCCGGCGTGGAGACGGTCTGGGTGAGGGTGGCAGTCAACGTTACCGGCTGGCCCACGCGGCCCGTCTGCGGTGCCTCAAGCGTGAGCGAGGGCTTCGCCTGCACCACCTGCTGCGTCAAGGAGCCCGTCGCGGCCACGTCGTTGCCGTCGCCCTGGTAGGCAGCCTGGATTGTATGACTGCCCACGGCCAGCGAACCGGTCGTGTACTGCGCAACGCCGCTCGGATTCAAAGTGGCTGATCCAAGTACGCTGGTGCCGTCCACGAACTGCACCGTGCCCGTCGGCGTTGAGCCGTTTCCGCTCACTGTGGCGGTAAATGTTACAGTGCTCGTCACTGTGCTCGGGTTCAGGCTTGAGACCACGCTGACCGTCGTCGTCGCCTGGCCGATGACTATGCTCACCGGGGTAGATGTGCTGGTGGCGTCATTGGTGTCGCCGCTATAGGTAGCGGTGACGGAGTAGCTGCCGGTTCCAAAGGATTTGCCGTTCAGCACTGCCTGCCCGCTTGCGTTTAGTGTGGCGGTGCCCAGCAGCGTGGCGCCTTCATAGAAGCTAACCGTGCCCGTGGGTTTGCCGCCGTTACCGGTCACGTTCGCGGTAAAGCTGATGGCCTTACCTGCCACATAGGGTCCCGGAGAGGCTGTTACCGTGGTCGTTGTTTGTGCCTGCTGCACCTGCTGTGTGTAGACGGCAGAGGTGGTGCCTGCGTTGTTGCCATCGCCCGAGTAGACGGCCGTAAGCGGGTGCGAGCCAAGCGCCAGCGCCGATGTGGCAAACGTCGCCACGCCAGGCGAAACAACGGCGGCTGCGCCGAGCGCATTCGCACCATCCTTGAAGACAACAGTGCCTGTCGGCACGCCAGCCGTTCCGGTGATCGTCACCGTCAGTGTGAGCGTTGCTCCAGCCGGGGCCGGATTCGCGTTTGAGCTGAGCACGGCCTGGGTATTCGGCTGCACACGCTCCATCACGCTGCCGGAAGATGCTTTGAAGTTCGCGTCTCCGGGATAAGACGCAGTGATGGTATGCGGTCCGACAGCCAGGCTGTTCGTGGAGTAGCTAGCCGAGCCGGCAGCGTTCAGCGTCAGAGTTGCCAGCGGCGCCGTGCCGTCGGTCAGGGTCACCGTGCCGGTGGGCGTGCCCGGCGTGCCTTTCACCGTAACGTTGAAGGTCACAGTGGTGCCGGCCGCAGAGGTCGTTGGTGTAGCCGTAATTGCGGTGGTGCTCGACGCTTGCTGCACGTCTAACGAATACGCGGAAGACGTGCTGCCGGAGTCATTCGCATCGCCAGCATAGTTGGCAACGATGCTGTGCGTGCCCACGGTGAGAGTGTTCGTGGAGAAGGTTCCCACCCCCGAGCTGTTCAGCGTTGCTGAGCCGAGCACTGCTCCATCCGAATTTATCGTCACCGTGCCTGTCGGAGTTCCTCCATTGCCCGTCACGGTGACCGTGAATGTCACCTGCATGCCCAGCGCTGAGGGATTCGGAGAGGCCGTGACCGAGGTGGTCGTCGTCGCCTGCACGGAGGTGAAGTTATCCGCAGCCGAGCTGCTGGCCTTGTAGTTTGCGTCGCCGGAGTAGGTGGCCACGACCGAATGCGCGCCGCTCCCGGTCGCCGCGGTAATCGTGGCCACCCCTGAGCCGTTCACCGTTCCTGAGCCCAGCGTTGTCGATTCATCCTTGAAGACGACCGTGCCCGTGGGCGTGCCGGCACCCTGCGTCACTGTCACTGTCGCGGTAAAGGTCTGCGGCTTGCCCGCGATGGACGAGCCTGTTGCCGCGACCGCGGTCGCCGTGAGCGCCTGGTTCACCTGCTGCGAAAGCGGGCTGGAGGTGCTGGAGTTGTTATTCGTGTCGCCGCCGTAGCGCGCGGTGAGCGAGTGCGTGCCTACGCTCAGCCCGGCCGTCGAGATCGAACCGGAGCCGCCGGCGTCCAGCGTCGCTGTGCCGAGCAGGCTACCGTCATCATAAAAGCCCACGCTGCCCGTTGGCGTGCCCGCGCCCAGTGCCGTGACACTGGCCGTCAACTGGATCGAATTCTTGTAATAGGACGGCGTGAGGCCCGTCGACAGCGTGGTTCCCGGCGTCTGGGCCGTGATCGTCTCGCTTACAACGGCAGACGTACTGCTGAGGTCTGTCGGATCGCCGCCATAAGACGCCGTCAGTGCATGCGTGCCCACGGCCAGCGTGCTTGTCGTAAAGGTGGCGACGCCGCTGCCGTTCAGGTTGGCGGTGCCCAGCACCGTGGTGTCGTCGTAAAACACAACGCTGCCGGTCGGGGTGGCCCCGCCTGACTTTCCGGCGACAGTCGCCGTCAAAGTCACCGGAGCCTTCACCGTTGCCGGGCTGGGGCTGGCCTTGAGGTCCACGGTCGTGCCCTGCTGAATAATCTCCGTCAAAGTATCGGAGCTGCTGGGGCTGCGAATGCTATCCCCGCCATAGCTGGCCACGATGCTGTGGCTGCCCACGGCCAGCGTGGTCGTGCTGAAGCTGCCGGTTCCGCTTCCGTCCAGGGTGGCTGTGCCAATCGTGACGCCGTCATCCGTGAAGGTCGCCGTCCCGGTTGGTGTCCCTGTGCCGGTTGATACACTGGCAACAAAAGTTACCTTCTGGCCGAAGCCAGCCGGGTTCAGACTCGAGGTCAGCAGCACCTGCGTCGAATTCAGCGAGAGCGCCTGTCCCACCACCGTGATGTTCAGCGGCGAGTTGGCGGGATTTCCGCTGATCTTGATGTTGCCATAG
>CAYQYM010000147.1:0-6424 GCA_964421715.1 uncultured Acidipila sp. | reverse complement strand
CCGTGCTTACGCCCCGCAGCGTGGCAAACCATAGGCTGCCATCCCTGAGTCGCGCCGCTTCGGGGTGCCCACCAGTGGAGCACTCGCTGGTGCGCATGCCATCGGCGACGCCGAACGACTGCACATGGCCATCCTGCCGGCGGCGGTAGACGCCGGTGCTTGCGCCCAGCCAGAGCGCGCCGCTGGCATCAGCCAGAATGCTGTAAATCTTCGGAGGTATCGCAGGATCGCCCAGGTGCGTAAAGCGGCCGCCCTGCAGCCTTGTGAGGCCGCCCGCCTTGGGTGCGTCGTCCTCGCCCGGCTGGGTCGCTATCCAGAGTGTTCCGTCTCCCTGCTGCTCCAGCGCTGTGACGATATTGCTGCCCAGCCCACTGCGCACGGTAAAGTTTGTGAACCTGCCGTTGGCGTAATGTGAAAGACCGCCCAGCGTGCCAATCCAGAGGCTGCCGTCGCGACGATCTTCAAGCAGCACGCCGACCAAATCGCTGCCCAGCCCGTCGAGTGCGCTCCAGTTCGTGAAGCGGTTCTCCTGATAGCGTGTCAGCCCGCGGCGCGTGCCAATCCAGACCGCCCCGGAGTGGTCTGTATAAAGAGAGCGAACAAAATCATCGGCCAGGCCGTCTGCCGAGGTGAATATGCGCACCTTGCCATTGCGAAGATAGTTCAACCCATCCGGCGTGCCCACCCACAGGCCGCCCCGCGCATCGTCGGTGATGGCCAGCACTACGTTGCTCGACAGGCCCTCGCGCGTGGTGATGCGTGTAAACTGGCCGCCGTTCCAGCGGTTCAGGCCGCCGCCGTTGGTGCCCACCCACACAGTGCCGCTGCGGTCCTGAAAGATGGAGCGGACAAACTCGTCGCTCAGCCCGTCGCGCGCCGTAAAGGTGTGGAAGGCGCGGTCGCGCAGCACTATGACCCCGCTGGTTTCTGTGCCCAGCCACAGATCGCCCTCGCGATCCTCGCAGACCGCCATCACATTGGAGACGCCGTCCTTCGCACTGAGCTGCTCCAACTGTCCGCCGGTGACGCGCAGCAGTTCGGCAGCAGACGCCGCCCAGAGGGTGTGCTCACGGTCCTCATAGAGATAACGCACGGGTGCACCTGTGAAGATGGCTTGCAGCCGGGCTGTTCCCTTCTGCGGGAACGCAGCGGCTTCCATAACAGCAAGTCCTCTTGCGCCTGCTGCCCACAGCCGGTGGTCTGCAGAGATCAGCAGTGCCGTAATGTCCGGACCCGCGCCGCTGACAGGCTCGACTCTGCCGCCGCGCCATGCGATCAGCTCAGAGCGCGTGGCGGCAAAGACGGTTTGGCCCTGGGCAGCGACGGCCTGCACCGGCCTGCCCGCGATCAGTGTTTCCGCAGCAGAAGCTCCCCGGGCCAGATGCAGCAAACCGGCCTCGGTTCCAATCCATAAACCGCTTTCAGCTGAGTATGTAACAGAGGATGTGCTATTTACCGAGCTGGTGCCGTTTACTGTTACGAAATCCCCGTTCTGCCACCGCAGCAGCCCTTGCGAGCTGAGTGCACCGATGAAATCCGGCTTGACGACGAGACCGTAAATTGCCGTGCGCGGGGCTCCAGGCGGAGTGTGCGTGGAAAAGACGCCCTCGCGCTCAAAAGTGATGGCGGAGGCGGTTGCAATCCACAGGCCGCCGCCGGGAGCGGCTTTTATGTCGACAATGCGGTCGGCCGGAAGGCTCCCGCCGTGACGGTTAAAGACCTGGAAGGACTGCCCGTCAAACCTAACCAGGCCTGCGTCGGTGGCGAGCCAGAGATAGCCGTCGCTGGTTTGCGCAAGAGCGGTGACCGTGTTCTGCGGGAGACCGCTCTCCGTTTGCCAGCTCTCCATCCCGTAGCGGCTGACCGGCTGCCGTGGGTCGAGCGCATGCAGCGCGCCCGCTGGCAGGCAAAGTACGACGAGCGCCAGTGCGCTCCGGAGTGTGCGGCCTGTCTGCAAGGCTCTAAACCTTCTGGACCGCGTGCTGAATGGCATGCTCCATCGCATTCCACCATGCATGGTATATGGCCAGGGTGAGCGCGCCCTCCACCTTGCGGTGGAGTTCAGGGCCGCTCCCGCTTCACCCAGACTCGCTCAGCGGCGGCTGGGCCGATGGTGAAGCCGCCCGCGGCGGTCTCAATGGCGAGGGTCTGGTCATAGTTGCGCTTGAGCACGCGGACGCTGCCACCGGGTTCGATACCGGTTTCGTGGAGGAAGCGCAGCAGGCCGGGGTCGCGTTCATAGAGACTGCTGACGGTGTAGGCGTGCCCCTCCGGCGCAGCGGATAACAGGCACAGCCCGCGCCGCAAGCGGCGGCCGGGGCTCTCCGGCAGCACGGCATTGCCATGCGGGCAAGTACCCTTTTCCCCGAGCCGCTCGAGCAGCTTGGCCTCAAACTGCGGGGAGACGGCGTGCTCCAGGCGCTCCGCCTCGTCGTGAACCTCATACCACTCCATGCCAAAGATTTCAGCCAGCATGCGCTCGACGAGGTGGTGGCGCAGAGCGGTGCGGTAGGCTGTCTGCTTGCCAAGCGCGGTGAGCCGGATAATGCCATCACCCTTCACCTCGAGGAAGCCGTCACGCTTTAGGCGGCGGATGGCCATGGAGACTGCGGGCGGCGAGACCGAGAGCCAGTGCGCCAGCGTGGCAGAAATGACGATCTGGCCCTCGCTCTCAGCCTCAAGGATGGCCTTGAGGTAGTCTTCTTTCGAGACGCTGATCGGCTCTTTCACTGCATTTGAGGATACCGCTGAGACCCGGAGCCGGTCTCGTGCATCTTTCAGAACGAGCTCTATCCACAAACGAGGAAAACATGATCAAGACCAATGGCTATGCCGCGCAGGCCGCCTCCGTGCCGCTCGCGCCATTTTCCTTTGAGCGCCGCAGTCCCGGCGCCGAGGACGTTGCTGTCAACATTCTTTATTGCGGGGTGTGCCACTCGGATATTCACCAGGCACGTGATGAATGGGGCGGCGGCCTGTTCCCCATGGTTCCTGGCCACGAGATTGTGGGCCGCGTAACGGAGGTGGGCAGCCATGTGTCGCGCTTCAAGCCAGGCGACACGGTGGGCGTGGGCGTGATTGTTGACAGCTGCCGCACGTGCGATAGCTGCAAGGCGGGTGAAGAGCAGTATTGTGCCGAGGGCCCGACCGGCACCTACAGCGCGCGCGACCGTAAGACCGGCGAGATTACACAGGGCGGCTACTCCGACTTCATCGTGGCCGACCAGCGCTTTGTTCACAGCATCAGGGAGAAGAACAATCTGGCCGGCGTAGCGCCGCTGCTCTGCGCGGGCATCACCACCTACTCCCCGCTGAAGCACTGGAAGGTAGGCCCTGGCAAGAAGGTAGGCGTGGTGGGACTGGGAGGACTGGGCCATATGGCACTCAAGTTTGCCCATTCCTTCGGTGCGCATGTGGTGCAGTTCACCACGTCAGTGAAGAAAACCGAAGATGCGAAAAAGCTGGGTGCAGACGAGGTCGTGCTCTCGACTGACCCCGAGGCGATGAAGAAGCACGGCAGCAGCTTTGATTTCATCATCGACACGGTTTCCGCGCCGCATGACCTGAACGCGCTGCTTGTGCTGCTCAAGCGCGACGGCACGCTGGTGCAGGTGGGTCTTCCGGACACGCCCCCGACCATCCAGATGGGGACGCTGCTCTTCAACCGGCGCAACCTGGCCGGATCTATCATTGGCGGAATGCCCGAGACCCAGGAGATGCTGGACTACTGCGCCGAGCACGGCATCACGGCGGACGTAGAGGTGATTCCGATCGAGAAGATCAACGAGGCCTTCGACCGCGTGGTGAAAGGCGATGTGAAGTATCGCTTTGTGATCGACATGTCTTCGCTGAAGAAGTAAACCGTTCGCTGCGAAAACAAGGGAGGCCGGGCGCTACACCCGGCTTCGACTCTTTGCGGGCCTTGCGTCAGGCCCGCTCGGGCTCACTCGGCAGCAGCTTGATCTCTGCCGTCTGCTCGCCCAGCCAGGGGTGCTTCGCCGTCAGCCTCACGGTGCCTGGCTCTTCCCTGGCGCGAAGCCAAACGGCGCCAGTGCCGCCGACAAGGGCAAACGGATTGTCCCCGATGAGCTCGGCCGGCCCTTCCAGCGTGAGCTGAATGGGGTCTCCCGCGTAGGGGCGAATGGCGCCATATTCATCGGTGACGCGCAGCACGACGCGGGTGGTGTCGGCTCCGTCGGCGAGGAGCTGCGTATCGTCCACAGCCAGGGAGAACTTCTGATCGGCGCCCTTGCCGGACAGCTTCTTCGAGATGACCTGCCGGCCAGCGATGTAGCCGTCTATGCGCAGGTCTCCCCACTTTGCCTCGTGATGATTGCCTGAGATCTTCACCGTGAAGGGTGCGTACTTCAGGTGCTGGAACTGGCCGCGATCGGGGTCGGCCTCGGCCGCCAGTTTCCATTCTCCTTCGTTTAGTGCGTAGATCTTGATGTGGTCGCAGTTCGAGCAGACCAGGACCTCGGACAGGCCCACCGGCTCGTCGCCCGCAGCCCAGTGGAAGGCGGGCTCAAGCACGACCTGCTCCTCCGGGTCGCACTGCGACATGTAGAAGCCTGCGGCTGGCTTGGGCTCGCGGAAGATGTCCGAGACGCCGTGGTAGCAGATGCGGTCGCCCGAACCGAAGTCGGAATGCGTGTTGTAGTCGAAGGCGCACCAGCCGATGCCGCCCGCATATTGCGGGTTCGAGGCGAGCTGATCGTGCACGCGCGCGTGACGGATGGTGTGTTCACGGTGGCGCTCGTTGTTGTCGATGGTCTTGGTGGGATAGGTGTGTCCGACAAACTCGGTGTTCAGATAGCGCGAGTGGTTCGGGTCCTTGAGCGGCCAGCCGAAGTCGTTCATGGTGAAGACGTCTTCGAGAAACTCCGATTCCTGGAAGTAGCGGATGCCGCCGGTCTGCCGCGTTGGATCGAGGGAGTGCGCCATGGCGTTGGTGCGCACGTAAAAGTCATGATTGTCGCGCGACTCGTTGATGCGAACGCCCCACAGCACGATGGAGGGGTGGTTCCAGTCGCGCGTGATCATGCGCTCGACGTTGTCGACGGAGATATCCTGCCAGGGTTTGGGACCGATGTGCTGCCACCCGGGAATCTCCTCAAGCACGAGCAGGCCGTACGCATCGCAGGCGTCAAGAAAGTGACGCGACTGAGGGTAATGCGAGGTGCGCACGATGTTGCAGTGGAGCTGCTTGCGCAGCACCCAGGCGTCGCGCCGCTGCACGCGGCCGGGCATGGCCTGCCCGACAAAGGGGAAGGTCTGGTGGCGATCAAGGCCGCGCAGCTTGAGGACCTTGCCGTTCAGCTCGAAGCCGTGATCGGTGAACGAGGCCTGCCGGAAGCCGATGCGGCGCGAGTCCTCGTCCGCAGCCTGCGCGCCGCGCAGCAGCCGCACCCGCAGGGTGTAGAGCTTGGGCGACTGCAGATCCCAGCGTTCGATGCCGTTCAGCTTGTCAAAGGCGACCGTGTGCTTCGTCGGGCCATCCGCGCCCGCGGCGGGAGCGGCCTTGGCCGTGGCGCGCGCCACCTCGCGGCTGCCGTCCAGCAGCGTGGCCTCGACCAGCAGCGGCTGCTTATCGGTCGAGCCGTGCGCGAGGAAGCAGTCCACATCGAGGCCGGGTGCCGCGCTCATCACGTCGCGTGGACGCGCGAATATGTTCTGGATGAACGTCTGCGGGACAAGGCGGAGCGCCACCTCGCGATAGATGCCGCCGAAGGTGAGGTAGTCGATCTGGTAGCCGAAGGGCGGGATGTCGGGCCGCTCGGTGGAATCGACGTCAACCGCGAGCAAGTTGTCGCCGTCGAAGTTTACGTGGCCGGTAAGGTCACAGGAGAACGGCGTGTAGCCTCCCTTGTACTCACCCAGCTTTGTGCCGTTAATCCAGACAGTCGCCGCCGTCATGACTCCTTCAAAGTCAACGAAGACCCGCTTGCCGCGGGCCTCGGCGGGCAGCTTGAAGCGGCGGCGATAGAGCGAGACGAACTCGTAGGCCTTGTCGTCAAAGCTGTGCCAGGGCAGCTTGATGTTGGTGTGCGGCACTACGACGCGGTCGAAACCAGCGTCGTCGAAGGACGGATCATGGCCGCCCTCGACGACGGAGGGGTGATAGCGCCAGCCCCGGTTGATGGGCAGGACGAGCCGGCCGGCGCTTCCGGCTTCCAGTGCGGCTGCGGTATTGGCCACGGCATGGTTGCTGACGGCAGCGCCCGCCAGCAGCGCGCCCGTGGTCTTGACAAACTCTCGACGGTCCAAACGTTCACCTCCCGAGTGACAGGAAAACGATACCTGAGCGGGTGCCAAAGAGCATAGGCACGGTGCGCGCGTATGGGCACTGGAGGCGCCACCGGCGATTCAGCGCTTTCTCCACCGGCGGTGATTTGCTTGCAGGGTCGGTAGAATAGAAGTACTA
>CAYQYM010000146.1:0-6428 GCA_964421715.1 uncultured Acidipila sp. | reverse complement strand
GAGATGCTCAGGAGTCTCGTGGGCTCGTAGATTTGTATAATAGACAGCCTGGGACGTGGTGAACGAGGCGATATGGGTGAAGGACGGCCGCGTGGATGGGCTGCGCGTCTCCCCGTGGCTGGAACTGATCGGTCCAGACTATATCGAGCTGGCCTTTCGTGCGGCGCACCAGGCGGACCCATCGGCGCTGCTGACCTACAACGATTACGGCATCGAGCTCGACACGCCGGAGCAGACCGACAAGCGGGCGCAGGTGCTCATGCTGGTGCGGCGACTCAAAGCGCGCGGTGTTCCCATCGATGCGGTAGGCATTCAAAGCCACCTTACGGCGGGCGATGCCGCGCCCGGGGCCGGGCTGATCAGCTTTGTACGCGAGCTGCGGCACATGGGGCTGCAGGTCTTGATCACGGAGCTGGACATCGACGACCACAAGCTATCGGGCAGCCTGGCCGAGCGCGACAGCGCCGTGGCCGCACTCTACCGCGACTACCTCAACATCATGCTGAACGAGCCTAATCTCACGGCGGTGCTGACCTGGGGCATCACCGACCGCTACACCTGGCTGACGGCTACCAAGCCTCGGCCCGACGGCAAGCCGCAGCGGCCGCTGCCTTTTGATCCCGACTACCACCCGGCGCCGGCCTTCTTTGCCATGCGCGATGCGCTGGAGGCCCGCGCCGGCTCGCAGCCGGGCGTATTGCCGGTGGCGCCGGGCGTGGATGCCAACCCCTATGCGCCCTTTACGCCGAAGGCTCCTGCACCCAAACCGCAGCCGCAGTAAGCTAAACTGCCTATCATGCGCGTCCTTGGCATCGACTGCGGCACGGAGTGCACCGGATACGGGGTGGTTGACCTGGACACGGCCTCGCGCAATCCAAGGCTTACAGCCGTAGCCGCCGGAGGCATTCATCTGCCGAAGAAGGACTCACTACCGCAGCGGCTGGCGCGTGTCTATGCCGAGCTTACGGCGCTGCTCACCCTGTACGCGCCGGACGCGGTGGCCATCGAGGAGGTCTTCTACTCTGTAAATGCCAAGTCCGCGCTGAAGCTGGGCCAGGTACGCGGCGTGGCGCTGCTGGCCGCTGCTAACCAGCTTCTGCCGGTTGCGGAATACGCGCCGCTCAAGATTAAGTCCACGGTTACCGGCTATGGCCTGGCGCAGAAGGAGCAGGTGCAGTTCATGGTGACAAGGCTGCTCGCTCTGGACCATGCACCCGAGCCGGCAGACGCAGCCGATGCGCTCGCCATCGCCATCTGCCACCTGCATACCTGGCAAACACTTGAGGCGCAGACGACCCGCTCACGATAATGCCAGGCGAGCTTTCCACACCTGCAGAAACACCGAAGACGAGGCCACGCACGTTGAAGATCCGGCTGTACGCACTGCCCCTGCTCGCTGCCCTCTGCGCTGTTTGCGCGGCCGATGCGCAGCAGGCGTCCGCCACCATCACCTTTGATTTTGAAAACCCTCGGCTGCAGCCGGCAAGCTACACCTTTGTCGTCCGCCAGGATGGCTTCGGCACCTTTCACTCCGAGCCTGGGCTGGCCGAGACCACGAGCGCGGAGGGCATCCGCCCGCAGCCTGTTTCCAAGCAGATTCACCTGCATAATCCACTGCTCGCAAATCTCTTCTCGGCAGCGGCGTCGCACAAGTACTTTGCGGTCGAATGCGAGATGGCAAAGAACCATGTCGCTTTTACCGGGAAGAAGACCTTTGCCTATGCCGGACCGGCGGGGCAGGGAAGCTGCACGTTCAATTATTCGAAGGACCAGAAGCTGAACCAGCTTGCCGACCAGATGCTGGCCGCCGCCTTTACGATCGAGGAAGGCCGTCGGCTCGCAGTCGAGCACAACCATAATCGGCTGAGCCTGGACGCTGAACTGGAGTCGCTTGAAGAAGCCGTACATAACCACCAGGCGATCGAAGTCGGCAACATAGCGCCGGAGCTCGAGAGCATCGCCGGCGACCCGGAGGTGCTGGACCGTGCGCGGACGCGGGCCCGCCGCCTGCTTGCGCTGGCAGGAAAGCCGGAGTAGCTGAGCAAACCGCTCACGAGAGGGGACCACGGCCGCAGGCAGCACTCTATGACACCACCAGAAGAAGGGAAAGGGCGGGCTCACGCCCGCCCTTCTGCGGTTCCGGAGCAGCTTTAGCTGACTGGTGCAAGGATGTTATCCAGCAGGGCCGGCTTGCCATCCTGGCGCTGGAGCGTGGGATAACGCAGTCCACCGTGATAGTCGAGGTTGACTGTCTCGATCTGGTCTGCATGCTTCACCAGCAGCACCATGGGAGCCTTATCCTTCTCGGCCTTGAGCACCGCATCCCTGAGCGCATCGGCTGAGTAGGCCGTGCCGTTTACAGCGATGATCTCCATGCCGCTGATCAGTTTTGCCTGGAAGGCCGGGCTGCCCCATCCGACCGTACGGATAACGCCGGTGGGCAGAACGCGAAGGCCGAGTGAAGTGGAGAGGTCCAGGCCGCGAGGCCCGCGAACGCTCTTCTTCTCCCACTCGGGCTCGGTATCTCCGTAGACCAGCTTGTAACCGCCGCGCGTGATGCCGTCCTCCGGCACCTGCGGCGCCAGCCTGTCGACGTGCGTGTGCAGGAAGGTGGCCCAGTCGTAGGGCTGCACCGTGTTGAGTGCGGCCACCACGTCATCCAACGTATAAGTGCGCGTGATAAAGCTGCCGTTGTCCACGCCATAGAAGAGCTTTGCAAAGTCGTCCAGCGACTTTCTGCCGCTGCTCATCTCGCGGATCTTCGTATCGGCGTCGAGCCAGATCAGCAGTCCTTCGGTGTAGTAATCCTCGGGCCGCTGCCAGCTCACCCAGCTCACCGGCCGCCGCTGTGAGATGGTCGGCTGGTTTGTCGTATCCACCATGGGGCGCCATGTGCGCCCGGGGCTCGCCTCGAAGTTCGCCGCGATCCCGGCGATCATGTCGCGCGTCTGGTCGGCCGTGCGCAGGCCGCTGCGCGCCGTAAGCACAAAGCCGTAGTACTCCGTCATTCCCTCGTAGACCCACAGCAGCTCGTCCTGCATGGGTACGTCAAAGTTTGGCGTCCAGAGCCCGGCAGGACGGCGGAACTTGCCGTCCCACGAGTGCGTGTACTCATGCGCAAGCAGGTCGCGCCCAGCTACACCCGCGGCCCAGTCCGTAAAGTAGTTCGCCTGGGTGCCGTCTTCGCTGGACTGATGGTGCTCGAGCCCCTGGCCGCCGACGTAGTCGCTTACGGAGAGCAGAAAGTCGTAGTGGTTGTAGTGGTGCGACGCGTAGAGCTTCTGCGCCTGCACGGCAAGGTTCTTGTGGAGCTGCAACTCTTCGGGCGTCACCGCGAGGTCGCTGTCCTTGTCCGCAAACACGTCCAGGTAGACCGGGTTCTCCGCGCCGGTCGAGAGGTCGAGCCGCTTGAAGTGCGCACCCGCATAGAGCGGCGAATCGACCAGTGTGTTCAGCGTGGTGTTTTTGAAGCGGATGGTCTGTCCCTCGCGCGAAGCCTCCTCGAGTGCGGTGGCAAACTGCCAGGTATCGGGCAGCTTAATGCTCGGTGCATACGTCTCCTGGCGGGAGAAGTAGCCTGCCGGGTACAGCACCACCTCGTTCCAGGCCAGATCGGCGATCTGGTCCGTTACAGATATGCGGCCCTCGCCCTGCCGCACCGGCGCCAGGAACTGAAAGCTTGCATTGATCTTTGTCACGCCTGTCGGTACGTAGATGTGGAAGGCGAAGACATCCACCTTGTCACGTACCCACTCCAGCCGCTTACCCTTGGCCGTTACCACCAGCCCGGCCATCTTGTCGATGGGACCGGTCGGCGAGTGCGTGCCCGGAATCCACTCGGGATAAAGAATCGTGAGCGGGCCGGACTTCACTGGAATGTCCTCGCTCACCTGCACGATGCGGCGCGCCACGTCCGTCAGGTCCACTCGCAAGTCGATCACGCCAGGATAGGGCTTGTCGACGGGAAAGGGGATCGGCTGCGGAAGAGGAACAGGCTGCGGTCCAGCGGAGCGCTGTGCATCCGCCATCAGGCTGGCAGATGCGAGAGCTAGGGCGAAGGCGGAAGCGAGGAAACGGCGAGAGAGCAAGGCACTCCTTCAAGGCATGTAGGGATGCGGAGATCAGTTATGCTGCACTGAGTTTTACCATGTTGCAGCCGTAGACGGGGAGTCCGTGGCGGCTTCTCGGTGCCGGCTGTGCGGTAGCTGCTGTACATGGGCGCTCGGACGACCACGCTCGCGCCCTCCCCACTTGCTTCCCGCCTCACATTACAGAATATGTGTTATCAGACATAACCATCTTTGAGACGAGTCCACAGGCCCGCAAAGTGTATCCAGAAGAGCGCACCGGCTGGTGGCAGGAGCCCACCTGTTTTGTAAAACGATGGTGTATCCGCCTAAGGCGGAGGCTAACACTTCCTGTAATAGCATTCGAAAAATCCCGAAGAGCCGGCCGACCGGGTCCCTCGCAGCAACTGTCACGTTGTTGTGACTTCCGTAACTAACCGTCGTGCGCGACACGATGTTACTGTTGCGCCAGCAATCAAAAGTTCAACTTGGGTCAGGCTGCAAGGCAACGTTCCACTACGTTGGCGCCCTCGGCAATGACTCCCCTAATACCGAAACCGCAGGTGTCCTGATGGGGCGACTGCAGGACGGTGTGCCTTGAAGAGAGGCTCAGGCTAAGGCCTGCGTCTTCGTGTGTGAAGAGAGTGCTCGATGCTTAGCCTGGTCCCGACTGCCCGTTCGATTGTCTCCCGCCTTTTCCGCCGTGCTTCCCTGCTGCTGCCTATGGCCGCGGCCACTGCCGCGGGAGCTCAGGGTCTCTACAGCTTTCCCAGCCCCGTCAATGTGGGGTCTGCCGCCGTGCAGCAGACCGTGACGGTGACGATGACGGCCAGCGGAACAGCGCAGACCGTGCAGGTGCTAACGATGGGCGCCGCAAGCCAGGACTACCGGCAGACGGGCGGAACCTGCGCCTCCGGCAACCGGTACAACGCGGGTGACAGTTGTACGGTAGTGGTAGCTTTCGCGCCCCTCTACCCGGGGCAGCGGCGGGGTGCGATCGTGGTCGCGGGCCCGGGCGGCATGGTGCTGGGCACGGAGTATCTTGCGGGCATCGGTGTGGGGTCGCTGGGTGTATTTGTACCGGGCACGATCACCACGGTGGCGGGCGACGGCAATTTCAGCTCGCTCAAGGACAATGGTCCGGCGACGAAGGCCGATCTGAATCTTCCTTCAAGCATGGTGGTGGACGGCGCAGGCAATCTCTTCATTGCAGACTCGGTACACAACCGCGTGCGCAAGGTAGATGCGACCACACAGGTGATTACCACCGTGGCCGGCGATGGCAGCGCAAGCTACAGCGGGGATAATGGGCCTGCCGCAAGTGCAAAGCTGAACACGCCGCGCAGCCTGGCGATCGACGGCGCTGGAAATCTCTATATTGCCGATGCTGGGAATAACGTGATCCGCGAGATTACGGCTGCAACGGGAGTCATAACAACCGTTGCCGGCAACAATGCGCAGGGCTCATCCGGTGATGGCGGCCCGGCGACCGCGGCCTCGCTGAACAGCCCTTATGGCGTGAGTGTGGATGCAGCGGGCAATCTTTACATCGCTGACACGCTGAACCAGAAGATTCGCGAGGTCTCCGCAACCACGCACCTCATTACGACAGTTGCGGGCACCGGCTACAGCGACGCGCAGGGTAACGGTGCCTATTCGGGCGATGGTGGCCCGGCGACGGCGGCCGAGCTGAACCAGCCTTATGCGGTGAGTTTCGATGTCGCCGGCAACATGTATATTCCCGATTCCGGGAACAGCCGCATTCGCGAAGTAAGCAAGTCGGGGATCATCTCGACATTTGCGGGGTCTGGCACGCAGGGCTACTTCGGCGATGGCGGCCCGGCGACGGCCGCCGATCTCTACTCACCGTATGGGATAGCGTTTGATCCGGCGGGCAATGCCTACATCGCGGACGCGCAGAACTACCGCATCCGCAAGGTGCTTGAGCCTGCGGGCACGATCATCACCATCGCCGGCAGCGGCGTGGGCAAATACGGTGGAGACGGTGCAAGCGCACTTGCGGCCGGAATCTATGCGCCTTTTGCGGTCACGCTGGACAGCGCCGGCAATCTCTACATCGCCGAGTATTATGACCATCGCATTCGCGAGATCAGCAGTTCGCAGGCGACGCTCACCTACACTCCCTCGATACGCGTAGGCCAGACGGAGGGCCCGCAGATGCAGGGCGTCGAGAACGACGGCAACGCCAGCCTCAGCATCAGTGCGATTACGCCCGACTCGAATGCAAAGGTGGACTCCGGCTCGACCACGTGTTCCTCGGTGACAAACCTTGCACCGGACGCGCAGTGCCAGGTGGGTGCGGACTTTGCGCCGACCGTGGTGGGCAACCCTGTGTATGGC
>CAYQYM010000145.1:0-6468 GCA_964421715.1 uncultured Acidipila sp. | reverse complement strand
ACCTTGCCGTCCTTGCGATAGCTGATTGCAAGAATCTGGTCCAGCGGCAGGCCATTCGCGAACTCCACCACCGAGTAGTCGAACTCGCGCCGGCAGACAAAATCGATCGCCTCGCACTCGTTCAGTGCCTTGTCCGGAGACGTCGTTACCGGTGGCCCCACGAACGCGATCCTGATCGAAGGGTTTGCGCTCTTAATCGCCTCCGCCAGCTTCTGGTCGCCTGTCCAGCCGGGTGTGCTGGTAAACAGCACGAGAAAGTCGTAGTCCTTGGCGATCTCGATCGTCTCCTGCGCGGATACATGGTGCGGCGGCGCGTCCAGCAGCCGCGAACCCTCCAGCAGCCCGGCCGGATAAGCGAGCCAAACAGGGTACCAGTACGATTCGATCTCGCGCGTCGCGGGCCAGCGCGAGCTGGCGCCACCGTCAAAGTTCTCAAAGGAGGGCGGATTCAGAAACAGTGTCTTGAGCGGCATGGTCTACCTAGAAGTCTAACATCTGGCAACGCGCCGCAGCCCTGGGAATAACAGCCATCGCCCTCGGGCACAGGCTCTAGTGCGCAGGGCGCTGCGGCGCCTTCCTCCACCAATCGTCAATTGCATCCATCATCCGCAGCACTCCAAGCTGCGCGCGCTTTAACGAGAACTCGGCATCCAGCATCTCTTCATAACGCTGCCGCTCCTCAATCCTGGCCGCCGCCGCGTCCTTCGGCGTTACCGGCGGAGCATTCGGTATGCCGCTGCCGCTCTGGATTTGCATCTCGACCGCTTCGTACTGCTCCTCGGCCAGTTCCCGCTGCAGCTCGGCAACGCGCTGCTGGACACTCAGCTCTGCGAGTGAACTCCGCAGCTCGAGCACTCGCTCGCTGGCCTGGTCCCGCGCCTGTTGCGCCTGTGCCTGCGCGTGTACGGCGTCCGCAGCCGACTCTCGCGTACGCGCCCGCCGCGTCAGGTCAAACAGCGGAAACGTTACCTGCAGCCCGATGCCGAAGTTGTTTCTCTGGAAGTTGAGGTAATAAGACTGGTAGTTGTTGAACGCGGCAAAACGGCTGTAGTTTGCGGCAAAGCCTATTTGCGGACGGTGGTTCTGCCGCTCATCTCCACGCGAGAGATACCGCTTCGAGCTGGCATTGGCGGCCGCCGCCTGCACGCCGGGGCTGAGGTCCCCAATCTGCCGGTCCAGCGCTGCGCTGCCACGATATTCCGGGGTTGGTGGGATGCTCGCGGCCTCCGTCACAAAGCTCCCCGGCGGCAGCCCCGTCAGGTTTGCCAGCTTTTGCCGCAGCATCTGTGCATTGTTCTCCTCGTGAATGCGTTTCAGCTCCACCTGCGCGGCCGCCAGCTCGGCGCGCGTCAGCTCGGGGCGTGCGTCCACGCCCGCCTCTACGCGGTCGAGCTCAATCTGCGCCAGCTTTTTGGCGGCCTGCTGTTCGTCCGCCATCGCGGCCAGCTTGCGGCTCAGCGCGTCCAGTTGGATGTAAGACACCGCCGTGTCCAGCACGAGCTGGTCCTCCGCGTCCTTCAGGTTAAGCTGCGCTGTCTTGACCGCCTGCCGAGCTGCGCGGATGTAGTCCGGCTGCGAAAAGGCGAAGAGCAGCGACTGCATCGTCACGTTGTAGATCGAGGGCTGGCCGAGCGGAAATCCGTAGCTGTAACCAACGCTGGAACCAAGCGCCAGGCTCGGAACGTAGGCGTCGCGTGTCTCTTCGAGTGCCGCGCCCGCCCGGGCCACATCGGCCCGTGCCTGCCGAACCGCCGCGCTGTTCCGCAGGGACATGTCCACCGCGGTGTAGAGGGAAACCTGAGCCACTGCAGCCTTCGCTCCCAGGGTCAACAGCGCAGCCATCCCCCAAACTGCCGTCTTTCTCAAACGCCCGCTCCTCATCTCCCTGAGATACCTGATGGGAGGCCCTCACCGGCAGCCGCATAGCCGGTCGCCATGGCGTGAGCCGCGGCGCGCTCGCGGCTGGCTGCCTCCACATTGCCGGCGGATTCCAGCAGCGCCGCCAGCATCGTCTTTACCACAAAGGCCGGCGCATCTTCGCTCTTCCGTTCTGACGCAAGATAACGCCGATAGAGAGCCAGCGCCATCTGCGGCTCGCGTTGCGCGCGCACCAGCAGCGACGCGCCGTCGGCCAGCGCCGTGTCCTTCTCGCGCGGCGATTCGGCGGCCTTCTTTACCGCCGCCACCATCTCATCCAGCCGCCCCTGCCTGCGATAAAAAGAGCCAAGCTCGACCCACGCCTCGGCCGGATACTGCGCCGCGGCCACCGCCGCCTTCAACTCGGCCTCGGCTTTCGCCGGGTCCTTCCTTGCGCTCGCGATCTGCGCCCGCAGCGAGTGCGCGCGCGAGGCGTCCAGCGCCGCCAGTGCATCCGCCACCCTTGCCGCCTTGTCCGTCCCGCCGCCTATAACAGCCGGCGCGTCAGCATAAAACTCGCCCAGATCGGCCAGTGCAGCGGGGCTTTTCGGGTTCAGTTGTGCCGCCACCTCAAACTCCGTGCGCACCTGCTTGGCCAGCCGGAAGGCCGCTACAAACGAGCTGTGATCCGCCTTCTCGCCGAGTGCGCGCGCCAGCCACAGGTGATAGTCGCTGTTGCCCGGTTCAAGTTGCGCCGCGCGCTGGCAGTCATCCATCGCCTTATCCCACTGCTGCTCTGCGTAGTACACGCGGCAGCGCAGGTTGTAGGCCTCCGCATGCTTCGCATCCGCGGCCAGCGCGGCCGCAAGCTGGCGCAAAGCGCGGTCGGCGTATCCGTGATGCAGGTCGCGCCGCGCACCGTCAAGGCTCGTGCCCGCTCGCCCAGCAGCCTGGGCGTCAGCGCGCAGGACCGGAGTGCCCAGCACGGCGCCCCACAGCAGCAGGACAAATAGATTGCAGCTTCGCAAGATGACCCGGCCTACTGCACAACGTTTGCTGGAACGCCGTCGCGCATTGGCACTCCATTCGTCGAGCCGAGAGCCACCACATCCCCCTGCTTGAGCCCAGAGAGAATTTGCACCTGCGTGAGGTTCGTCGTGCCTACCGTCACAGGAGTTCGCCGCAGCCGGTCTGCCTCCACGCGGTATACGTAGGACTGTCCACGCTCCGAGTGCAGCGCCTCGCGGGGAACGGTAAGGGCGTCCGCAATGTCCGCGGTCGTAACCGTCACAGTTACATTTGTGCTGGGCAGCAGCGTTCCGTCCGGGTCCTCGATTGCCACTAGCACCTCGCCCACGTTCCTCGTTCCATAGGTAATGATCGTCGAGGGCACCCGCACGATGTGTCCATGCCAAAGCCGGTCGGGATGCGCGTCCCAGCGGATTGTGATTGGCTGGTTCAACGCCAGCTTGCCGATCTCCGGCTCATCGATGTAAGCGCGCACCTGCAACTTTGTCAGGTCCGCCATCTGCAGCAGGCGGTCGCCCTGCTGCACATACTCGGTCGCCGAAACGGGCAGGGAATAGACCGTCCCGGCAAACGGCGCACGCACGTTTGCCTGTTCCAGCACCTGCTGCGCCGCCGCGTAGGCCGCCTGGGCGTTTTCAAGCGCCGCCTTCACATGCGCCACGTCACCCGCGTCATAGCGTGAACTCTGCCGCTGGTTCAACACCTGCAGGCTGGCCGTCGCGTTCGCCAGCCGGTCCCGCGCCGCGCTCAGCTCGCTTGGCGCCGCCTCCCCTTTGGCCACCAGCTTCTCGAGGGCTGCCACTTCCCGCTGCGCCTGGTCGCGCGCAATCTGGCCGCTTGCGATCTCCCCGCCCAGCGAAAGCCGCTCTTCGCGCGTTCCGCCGCGCGTCAGCGCGTCATAGCTCGCCTGGGCTCCGCGCAGTCCGCTCAGCGCCGTGGCCAGTCGCGCCCGCGCGTCCGTGTCGTCCATCTGCACCAGCAGCTTGCCTGCCGATGCCTTGTCTCCCTCACGCACATATACCTGCCGGATCAGCCCCGGAAACGGCGCATGCGCCTCAAAGTTTACCTGCGGCTCCACCTTGCCGTTGCTCGCAATCGTGCTGCGCAGGCTGCTCCGTTCCGCCCGCGCCGTCCTCACCGGCAGCGTCGTCCGCGTCAGCAGATGCACGCCATAAAACACCAGCAGCACTACCACCGCTGCCGCAGTCCAGATGTACAGTCCTCGTCTGGTGGAATCTTTCTTCGTCGCCGTCGCGGTTGCCATCTGCACTTTCGTCGCGGTGAATTTAAGGCCAGTGTATAAGACTCGTTCAAGGTGCCCGCGAGCTACTTAATTTTTCAACACCGCTCGCCACTGCGTTCGGGCTGCATCGGCCATCGTTGCTGTGGAGGAACACGGGTTTACGCCCCGCAGCTGCGCGCGCCATGCGCTGCGGCAGAAAAGCAGGGGGCAGGGCCGAAGCCCTGCCCCCTGCTTCGGCAGCAGGCCGCACGCCGCCTAATCCAGCAGGTGCAGCTCCTTGCCCGGCTTGAACCGCACCGCTTTGCCCGGCGTAATCGTCACCTCGGCCCCGGTCCGCGGATTCCGCCCGATGCCCGTCTTCCTGGGCCGCACGTTGAAGACGCCGAACCCACGCAGCTCGATTCGTTCCCCGGCTGTCATCGCCTTCTTCAGCGTCTCGAACACGGTGTCCACCGCGCTCTCCGCCTTCGAGCGTGGCAGCCCGGTCCTCTCAATCACGTGATGGATAATGTCCTGCTTAATCAAGTGGTTTCGCCTCCACAGCTAAACTATAAATCAGCCTTTTGCGCTCTTGCCCTGTCTCGTGCTCGATTGACCATTGTCATTCCGCGGGCCGTTCCGTAAGATGCATCTTTCAGCAGAATTCAAAATTAATCGGCCGGCAAACACCCATTCCGCCGGCACGGAGCAGCATGTCCATCAAAAGCGATCGCTGGATTCGCGAACAGGCCACTCGCCACGCCATGATCACCCCGTTCAGCGAAAAGCAGGTCAAAGAGGGCGTTATCTCCTACGGACTTTCCTCCTACGGCTACGACCTTCGCGTTTCCAACGAATTCAAAATCTTTACCAACGTGAACAGCGCCATCATTGACCCCAAGAACTTCGACGAGCGCTCCTTCGTCTCCGTCGAGGCCGACTCGGTTATTGTCCCGCCCAACTCGTTTGCCCTCGCCCGTTCCGTTGAGTACTTCAAGATCCCCCGCGACGTGCTCACCATCTGCGTCGGCAAGTCCACGTACGCCCGCTGCGGCATCATCGTCAACGTCACGCCCTTTGAGCCAGAGTGGGAGGGCTACGTCACCCTCGAGATCTCCAACACCACCCCGCTGCCCGCACGCGTCTACGCTAACGAGGGCCTCTGCCAGATCCTTTTCTTCCAGTCCGACGAGATCTGCGAGGTCAGCTACGCCGACCGACGCGGCAAATATCAGAAGCAACAAGGCATCGTCCTGCCCAAGCTGTGAGCGACGGCCCGCTGCTTCGTGTCGGGCTGCTACTCGACGAGCCCATTCGTCTCGCCGGCCTCTGCGCCGTGCTCGAAGAGGTGCCCGGCATCGTCGCCGAGCCCGTCTCCATCACCTCCGCCCTCGCCGACGCCTCTCTCGGGCTCGTCCTGCTGGACATGGTCCGATGGGTTGACTCCCTTGATACCCTTGCCGCACTCCACCGTCAGCGGCCCGGCCTTAAGCTCATCATGATGTCCGCCGAGGCCGGTGACGAGGCCGTGATTGGCGCCATTGTCGCCGGGGCCAAGGGCTACCTGGACGAGAAGACAACTCCCGAGCAGCTCCGGCAGGCCATTGAGGTCGTCCAGAGCGGCTCTATCTGGGCACCCCGCCGCATCCTGTCCATGTTCGTCGACCGCATGCTTCAGCCTGCCACTCACCCCCAGGGACGCGCCTTGCCGCAGTTCACCCGGCGTGAAGCCGAGGTGCTCCGCCTTCTCATGACCGCGCGCTCCAACCGCGAGATCGCCCAGTGCCTTCGCATCGAGGAGCGCACCGTTAAAGCCTACGTCGCTCGCCTTATGCGCAAGCTCGGCGTCGGCAACCGCATCGCCCTCTCCATGCGTGCCGCCTCCCTCGACCTCTTTTCGCCCGAGGAAGACGCCTGACGATGTCCTGTCCCCGCACACCTCCTTACCTTTGTTCATGAACCTTAGTAACCTTGTCAGCAGGTAACTATAGAGGTAAAAAGTAATCAGCAACAACGCAGATCTGGGGAACGGGGCTTCCTGGTGGCGGGCAACTGCTCACCATAGCCCCACTTTTTTGTCTTTACCTCGCTGGAAGTTCTTCCTTTTCAACCTTTCCCGCCTTACTTGCATCACAAATCGTGAACGAGGGGTACATCCTCTGGCGGAGCCTCTTGGAGAACGCGGCTTGTGCGCCGCCGGATTCAATTTGGCTTGGCCAGCAGGGTGCTTCGGCTTTGTGGATTCCGTAGGTTATAGAATAAAGGGAGAATCATGAAAAAGATCTTTGCTTTCCTGTGCGTGGTTGGCTTGTCGATGCCGGCTCTGGCCGGCAGCAGCAAAGCCACGATTGACGGGCGTT
>CAYQYM010000144.1:0-6472 GCA_964421715.1 uncultured Acidipila sp. | reverse complement strand
AGTCGCTTTGGCATGTGGGAGTTGTTGGCTGATGTTCAGCACGTCGTGACCTACGGTGTGCATGTCGCTGAGGACCTGCGGCAGCTCGTGCATCTCCTCGCCCAGTCCCACCATGACGCCGGACTTGGTCACCGTCGTCGGCTCGACCCGCTTGGCAAAAGCCAGCAGCCCGAGCGTGCGCTCGTAGCGTGCGCCGGAGCGCACCGCGCGATAGAGCCGCGGCACAGATTCGGTGTTGTGATTCAATATCTCCGGCCGGGCCGCGACCACGGTGCGAATCCCCTCTTCGCTGCCCTGGAAATCCGGCACCAGCACCTCTACCTGGCATCCCGGCGCCTGGCGGCGGATTTCTTCGATTACGCTGGCGAAGGCGCGCGCTCCGCCAAGAATATCGTCGTCGCGATTCACGCTGGTAATGACGGCGAACCTGAGCCCAAGCTGCGCGACGGCCTCGGCCACGCGGCGCGGCTCGTCCAGGTCAATCGGCTCTGGCCTGCCCTTGGGCACTGCGCAAAACCCGCAGCGGCGGGTGCAGAGATTGCCCAGCATCATGAACGTCGCCGTCCTGTGGTTCCAGCACTCGCCAATGTTGGGACAGTGGGCCGACTCGCAGACGGTATGCAGGTTCAAATCGCGCGCCAGCTTTTTCAGATTGTGGTAGTTTTCTCCGACAGGCGCGCGCGCCTTCAGCCAATCCGGCTTCTTAACCGGATTGCGCGGGGAAGTATCGATCTGTACGAGTTCCACAGGGGAAGCCATAACCAAGCTATGATTGTAGCGCGTACGTGGACAAGCCCCGGCCCACGGAACCGCATCTCACACCAGTCCAGAGCCTTGGTGCTCAGCCAGGTAAAAGAAAGGAAGACTGCGCAAGCATGACTGCCGAAGCGGACCCGGCCCCCACTGAAGCCGAGACGGTGTCACACGTTTTGCATGCAGAAGAGGGTGAGACCGCGGCGCTGATGCGTGCCGTCGACTGGTCTGCCACTCCGCTAGGCCCGGAGCGCACCTGGCCGCAAAGCCTGCGCACGACGCTCAGCATCTGCCTGCTCTCGCGTTTTCCTCTGCTCCTCTGGTGGGGGCCTGAGCTCGTCATGCTCTACAACGACAGCTATGCGCCGCTGATCGGCAGCAAGCACCCGCAGGCGCTGGGCACGCCGGGACGGCTGGTTTTCCAGGAGATATGGGACACCATAGGCCCCATGCTGGAGCGGGTGCGGACGACGGGCCAGGCCACCCTTTCCCGGGATCTCGGCCTCATGCTGGCCCGCGGTGGCTACCTGGAAGAGACCTATTTCACCTTCTCTTACAGTCCTATCCTGGACGAATCCGGAAACGTGGGCGGCATCTTCACCGCCGTGCTGGAGACGACGGAAAGCGTGATCGGCGCACGGCGGCTGGAGACGCTGCGCCAGCTTGCGGACCGCAGCCGCATCCTGACAGAGCAGGATGCATGGCGGTCCGCTGCGGACGTGCTCAGCCGGAACAGCCGTGATGTGTGCTTCGCCGCGCTCTACCGCGTCTCCGAGCCGGGCCGGGCGGTCGAGTTGACAGCCGTTACCGGCATGCCGGGGGAACATCCACTGTGCAACATCGGCGTGCTCACGGATACGGACTGCCCAGTCGCCACGCGTATTGCCGAGTGCATCACGACTGGCAAGCCCGTTACGCTGGAAAACGCCAGGGCCGTGATACCGGACCTCAAGTCTGGCCCGTGGGGGGATCCGCCAGAGGAAGTTGTACTCTATCCTCTATTGCAGCCAGGCCAGGAAACTGCCATGGGCGTCATGGTGGCCGGCGTGAGCGCGCACCGCCGCCTGGATGACAGCTACCGCACCTTTTTCAGCCTGGCCGCGGGGCAGGTTTCTAAGTCCATTGCCGATGCACGCGCGCTCGAAGAGGAGCGCCGCCGCGCCGAGAAGCTGGCTGAGCTGGACCGCGCCAAGACTAACTTCTTCAGCAACGTCAGCCACGAGTTCCGCACCCCGCTCACCCTGATGCTGGGTCCGCTGGAAGAGCTGGTGGAGAGAAGGGGCCAGCCACTCGTGCCGCAGGACTGGGAGCAAATTGAGTTGGTGCGGCGCAATGCGCTCCGCCTGCACAAGCTGGTCAATGCGCTGCTGGAATTCTCCCGCATGGAGACGCGACGAACGCAGGCAGCCTTCCAGCCTACCGACCTCAGCGCCTCGACGGCTGACCTGGCCAGCATCTTCCGCCATGCGACAGAGAAAGCCGGGCTCGCGCTCAGGCTCGATTGTCCTCCGCTGAGCGAGCCCATCTTCGTGGATCGCGCGATGTGGGAGACGGTTGTGCTGAACCTGCTCTCGAACGCGCTCAAGTTCACCTTCGAAGGCGAAATCTCCGTCACGCTCCGCGAGCAGAGTGAGACCGTCTCGCTGACGGTGGCCGACACCGGGATCGGCATAGATGCCTCCGAGCTGCCGCACATCTTCGAGCGCTTTCATCGTGTGGAGGATGCGCGCGGCCGCAGCATCGAGGGAAGCGGCATAGGACTGGCCCTGGCCAAAGAGCTCGTTCAACTGCACGGCGGCACCATTACGGCTGAGAGCACGCCGGGCCGCGGCAGTAGCTTTGTAGTGACACTGCGCAAGGGTACTAATCACATCGATCCGGCCTTGCGTGCCGTAGACCCAATCTCCTTGCACGAAACTGGCGTGGACGCCTACCTGAACGAAGCCCTGGGTTGGCTTGAGCCTGAGGCGCAGCCCTACACCGAAGTGGCAAATTCCGGCCCAACTCTGGTCACGAGGGTCAAGAAGCCCATGGTGCTGGTGGCCGACGACAATGCGGATATGCGCCGCTACCTCCAGCGCATCCTGTCAGAACACTGGGAGGTCATCACCGCTCCAAATGGCGAAGAGGCGTTGGACTGCGTGCGGCAGCACCGCCCGGAGCTCGTGATCTCCGACGTCATGATGCCCAGGCTCGATGGTCTGGGGCTTCTGCGCGAAATCCGCAACGATCCGGAGATTGCGTCGACACCGGTCATCCTGCTCTCGGCGCAGGCCGGAGACGATGCGCGCTCGGAGGGTCTCTACGCCGGCGCAAACGACTACCTGGTCAAGCCTTTCTGGGCGCGGGAGGTGGTGGCCCGCATCTCGGCGCAGATTAGCCTGCGGCGTATGCGGCAGCAGGCTGAGCAGATGGAAGAAAAGCTGCGCGGAGAAGCCGAGGAGCAGCGGCAGCGGCTCTGGGACCTTTTCATGAATGCACCGGCCGGCATCATGATCACCGAAGGGCCAGAGCATCGCATCGTCCTCATCAACGAGACGCTGGTGCGCGTTCTGGGCAAAAGCAATGCCGGCGACTACCTCGGGAAGCGGCTCGTAGATGCTATTCCCGAGATCGCGGAACAGAAATTTCCCGCCATCCTGGACCGTGTCTATCGCGAGGGCACACCTCATGTTGAGTTCCAGGCAGAGGTAAAGCTGAACCGTGCCCGGGCTGGCCAGCCTGAGACCGGCTACTTCAACTACGTCTATCAACCCTCGCGCGATATACACGGTGAGGTGCAGGGCATCCTGATCCACGCCGTCGAGGTGACCGAAATCGTCACAGCCCGCCAGGAGGCGGAGCGCCGCCAGGAGTTGATCGAGCTGGCGCAGCGGGCAGCAAACGCCGGCAGTTACTTCTGGTATCCGAAAGCAGGCATGATGCAGTGGACGCGAGATCTCTATGAGATTTACGGTCTACCGCAGGATGCCGAACCCAGCATCGAACTATGGGCTTCGTACCTGCACCCTGAGGATCGCCCCGGGGCTTTGAGCCGGTTAAGAGAGTTGCTGGACCGCCGCGAGGCCGATTACCGGCAAGAGTTCCGGGTCATGCGCGGGGATGGCGAGACGCGATGGGTCGTCTCCTACGGCCGCATGAGCTATGACGCCGAAGGCCAGCCGGAACGCATGGTCGGCATCAACATGGATATTACGCAGCGCAGGCGAACCGAGGAAGCGCTGCGGCAAACCGAAAAGCTGGCCGCGGTGGGGCGGCTGGCGGCAAGCATCGCCCATGAAATCAACAACCCGCTTGAGGCAGTCACGAACCTGCTCTACCTGGTCGAGCACCAGCCGGAGCTGGACAGCACAGCCAGGCGCTACGTCGAGGCGGCGCAGCAGCAGCTTGCGCGCGTGAGCGCCATCACCACGCAGACCCTGCGTTTCCACCGGCAGTCAACGCTCGCCACCAGGGTAGACGTCGCCGAGATCCTTCACTCCATTTTCATGCTCTTCCGTGGCCGGCTGGTACAGGCGCAGATCGAACTGCGGCGAGACTTCAGCTTCTGCGAACCGATTCTCTGCTTTGAAGGCGAGGTGCGGCAGGTACTAATGAACCTCGTCAGCAATGCCATCGACGCTATCGCGCCGCTCGGATCGGGCGTCCTGGCAGTTCGCGTCCGCATGCTGGAGCGAGGCGGGCGGCGGCGGCTGGTCATCACTATCGCAGACAACGGCACTGGCATGGAGCCGGCCGTGCAGCGGCGCATCTTCGAACCCTTCTTTACCACCAAGGGCATCACGGGCACGGGCCTCGGCCTCTGGATTAGCAGCGACCTCGTCGAGAAGCACGGCGGCACTCTTCGCATGCGCTCGTCCAGAGCGGGGCGCCGGCGCGGCACTACCTTCCAGGTAACGCTGCCCTACCAGCCGCGCAGGTAAAGCCACGCTGGCCTCTGCCGCCTGTTTTTTGCCGGGCAGTTAAGCCTGAAGATTCAGGAGCTCCGGTTCAGCCGTCTAGTTCAGCCGCCAGATGGCCAGGTTCAACACCGCCGCAAAGCTCACCCATGCCAGGTAGGGCGCCATGAGCCAGCCCGCGGCGCGGCGCTCGAGGAAGAAAAGCATCATCGTAGCCAGGATGGCCGCCCAGAGCAGGGCCACCTCCACCAGCGCGCCGCCCGTGGAGTGGACCTTGAAAAAGATGAGGCTCCAGCAGAAGTTCAGCGCAAGCTGCACCCACCAGAAGAGCAGCGCGACCGTGCGCCAGGAGGATGCGGGCTGCCGCGCGACCAGCCACGCGGCCACCGCCATCGCGGCGTAGAGCGCCGTCCAAACCGGTCCGAATATCCAGTTCGGCGGGCTGAAGGAAGGCTTGGCGAGCGCGGCATACCAGGTGGGAATCTGGCTGGCCGTGAAGCCCCCCGAGAGAGCCGCCACCAGGAAAGCCGCACCCATCCAGCCGATCAGCTCGATCCACTTCATCATGCCGGAAGTCTACTCTCCCGCGTTCAGAAGTTGAAGGTGAGCTGCGCCGTGTAGCTGCGCGGCGGCACGAAATGCGTTCCGCTGAAGGTGGAAAGAAAGTTATAGAGCGCGACCTTGTTGGTGAGGTTCGTTACCGTGAAGCTGGCGTCGGTACGGTAGCGGTCGCGATGGAAGAGGTTCTCGAGGCCACTCGATATATCGATCAGGTTGCGCGCCGAGACACGCGGCGGATTGCGGTCGTCATTCTCCGTGCCCGGGGCTGGAATCTGCACCAGCGGCGAATGGAGCTGGTACGGAGCGCAGCTTGCGAGCGGGGCTGTGAGCGTGGCGCGCACCCCGCCGCAGCTCAGCTCGATCTGCGCCTGCTGGTCCGCGCTGAGCGTGGCCAGGTTCACCGGCGTGGTGGTGTCAACCGCATACGGAACCGCCCCCGCCACCATGCCGCTCTCATACTGCCAGTTGAATCCGAACCACGGCGCGCTGGGTTTCGCCTGGTACTGGAAGTGCGTGGTCTGCTGGAAGTTCTGGTCGTGGTCGACGCGGAACGGCAGGCGGGAGGTGTTCGAACCGGGGTTGTTGAAGATGATGCCGCCCACCTCAGGGCCGAAGAGGCGCGCGCGTGTGTGGCCCAGCACGGCATAGCCCGTCAGCCCGTACGTCTGTGTCAGGTTGATCCGCACCGCGTAGCCGTCAATCTTCGACTTTCTCCACTCGATCGGAAAGGACAAGGGCGTGTTCAGGATCACGTCGAAGTCGTAGTCGCGATCGGTGTACTTCCAGAAGTAGTCCGCCTGCAGGGCGACATGCTTTCCGAAGGCCTGCTCGAATCCGGTGCTGAAGTGGTTGCGCTTGGCGGGGCGAAGCGCGGTCTGCCCAAACGCGCCGAGATTGCTGGCCAGGCCGCCGATCCCGGTCGAACTCGACACGATGAGGTTCTCGTTGTACGGCGTGAGGAAGAACTTGCCGTAGCTGCCGCGCAGCACCGTGCCGGTCTGCTTCATCTGGTAGGAGACGCCGGCTCTCGGTTCAACCATCGAGCGGCTGCTCAGTCCGTTGTAATTGTCCGCGCGCACGCCGCCGGAGAGCGTCCAGTTGCGCCAGTTGATCTCATCCTCGATGTAAACGGCCTCCTCGCGGATGTCCGCATGCCCGCCGAAGCTGCGGATGGCACCGCCGCGCGTGAGGTCCAGGGCAGCCTCGCCGGGCTGGTAGGCGGGATTCGGCTGCTGGCCGGCCGCAGTGCAGGGCAGAGT
>CAYQYM010000143.1:0-6595 GCA_964421715.1 uncultured Acidipila sp. | reverse complement strand
GTGGTTGGGGTGCGCGGGCTGGCCGCAGAGCTCGTGGCCGGGGCCGCCGCCGCAGGCGTTCCAACACACCTCTTCGCCACGCCGGAAGAGGCAGGAGCCTGGATGAACGCCAATTTGGGGCCGGGAGACGCAGTTCTGCTGAAGGCATCGCGAGGAGTGCGCCTGGAACGCGCTCTCGAAGTACACTGAATCGAAATCACCCACCTTCGCCGGAGGAAGTTTGCTCTACTGGCTGCTTTACCAAAAGCTGTTCCCCTACTTCAGGCCGTTCCGCATCTTCCGGTATCTGACCTTTCGCACTGCCTTTGCCTCTCTCACCGCGCTGCTGATCGGGTTGATTATTGGACCGTTTGTGATTGAGAAGCTGCGTGAATTCCAGATTGGCCAGTACATCCGGGAAGAGGGACCGCAAGCGCACCAGAAGAAGGCCGGCACGCCCACCATGGGCGGAGTCCTTATCTGCATCTCCATTCTGCTACCGACCCTGTTGTGGTCTGATCTGTCTGACCCCTTCGTGTGGCTCGTCATGGGCTCGACGCTCTGCTTCGGTGGGATCGGCTTTGCAGATGATTACATCAAGGTGATCCATCGGCGAAACCTTGGCCTCACCGCGCGCGCCAAGATGGGCTTTCAGGTGCTTGTCAGCACAATTATCGCCGTGGTGCTTGTCACCATGCAGTCGCAGGGCATCTACTCCACACGGCTCATGGTGCCGTTCGTCAAGCGCTTTCGCCCGGACCTTGCCGTGCATGCCCTGGGCATGCTGCCGCATCTGGGGCTGCTGGCCTTTCTGCCCTTTGTCATCTTCACGGTGCTGGTCATCGTGTTTTCAAGCAACGCCGTCAACCTGACGGATGGCCTGGACGGCCTGGCTATTGGGTGCACCATCATCGCCGCCGGCGCGCTCACCGTGCTTACTTACATTAGCGGGCATGTCGTCTTTGCTGACTACCTTGAGCTGCAGCGCATGCCGCTGGTCGCAGAGCTGACGGTCTTCTGTGGGGCCATGGTGGGTGCCAGCATCGGTTTTCTCTGGTACAACGCACATCCGGCAGAGATCTTCATGGGCGACGTGGGCTCGCTTGCGCTGGGGGGTGCGATTGGCACGGTCGCTGTCGCCATCAAGCAGGAGCTGCTGTTGCCCTTTATCGGTGGCATCTTCGTGATTGAGGCCTTCTCGGTCATTCTGCAGGTAGGCAGCTACAAGCTGCGCAGGAAGCGCATCTTCAAGATGGCCCCGCTGCATCATCATTTCGAACTACTGGGCTGGTCGGAATCGAAGGTGATTGCGCGCTTCTGGATTGGCGCGCTCGTGTTTGCACTCTTTGCACTCACCACTCTCAAGCTGCGTTGAGCGTGGGACAATGGACGCTGCATGGAGTTGAAAGGGAAGAAAGTCCTCGTCGTAGGACTCGGGAAATCGGGACTGGCCGCGGCTCTGTTTCTGCGCAAGCTGGGCGCGCAGGTCACCGTCTCAGACGTTCGCAGCGCGGAGGCGCTGGGCCGCGACATTCCGTCGCTGATAGAGCAGGGAATCGCCGTAGAGGCCGGCGGTCACGGGCTCTTCACCTTCCGCCGCCAGGACCTGATCGTGGTGAGCCCTGGTGTGCCGCTTGATACGCCGGAGCTGGCGCAGGCGCGCGGCTTCGGCCTGCCCATCATTGGTGAGGTGGAGCTTGCAGCCCGGTTCCTCAAAGGCAACATTCTGGCCATCACCGGCTCCAACGGCAAAACCACTACAACGAGTCTTTGCGGAGAGATATTCGCTGCCGCGGGGCTGCCGGCCGCAGTCGGCGGCAACATCGGCCTGCCGGTGATAGCGCTGGCCGAGGACAGCCGCGATGATGGCTGGTCGGTGCTCGAGGTTTCAAGCTTCCAGCTCGAGGCGACGGTCCACTTCCGGCCGAAGATCGCCGTCATCCTGAACATCACGCCGGACCACCTGGACCGCCACGGCACCTTTGAAAACTATGCGATGGCCAAGGAGCGCATCTTTGCCAATCAGGGTGCGCAAGACGCACTTGTGCTGAATGCCGACGACCACCGTGCCAGCCGCGCTGCTGCGCGCTCACATGCGCCGGTTTACTGGTTCAGCCGCACGCGGGCTGTGCGCCAGGGCGCGTTCGTATATGAAGGTGCCGTCGTCTTCCGTGCGAGCGAACAGGACCGGCCCGAATTCCTGCTGCGGTTGAGCGACATTCCACTCAAGGGCGAGCACAATGTGGAGAACGTGCTGGCGGCGGCCTGCGCCGCGCGACTGGCGGGTATCGCACCGCAGGCGATTGAGCAGGCCGTGCGCGCCTTTAAGGCAGTGGAGCATCGACTGCAGCTCGTAGCCGAGATCCGCAACGTGACTTACTATAACGATTCGAAGGCCACGAATGTCGATGCGGCGGCAAAGGCGATCGCGGCATTTCCAGGTGGAATCCACCTCATCCTGGGCGGCAAGGATAAGAACTCCGACTATACGGCGCTGCGCCCGCTGATCGAGCAGCGCGTGAAGACGATCTACACCATAGGCTCGGCGGCGGAAAAGATCGAGGCGCAGCTCTCCGGAGCCGCCCCCATCGTCCGCTCCGGAACGCTGGAGAATGCAGTTGCGCGCGCGGGGGAGACAGCCTCCTCTGGAGACGTTGTATTGCTGGCTCCGGCCTGCTCCAGCTTTGACCAGTTTGAGAATTACGAGCACCGCGGGCGCGTCTTCACGAAACTGGTACAGTCACGCCAGGGAGCAGGCGCATGGCAAAGCGCGTAGGCGTAGACAAGTGGCTCTTTTGCACTACGCTGCTGCTGGTGGTTATCGGCCTTGCCATGGTTTTCAGCGCTTCGGCCGTTATGGCCAAGGAGCGCTTCGGCTCGCCTTACACCTTCGTGCTTCGCCAGGCGGTGTGGGCCGCGGTGGGCCTTGCCTTCATGTTGCTGTTCATGCGGGTTGACTACCGCAAGTACAATCGGCCGAACGTCGTGTTCCCGGTTGTCGCCACCACCGTTATCCTGTTGCTTGCCGCCTTCGGCATGCGCGACTCGCACAACACGTACCGCTGGATTCGCTTCAGTATCTTTTCGTTCCAGCCCTCTGAAATTGCCAAGCCCGCGCTCGTACTCTTCCTCGCATGGTTTTTGCAGAACCGCACGCAATCGATGGAGGACTGGCGCGGCACCGTGCTGCCGGCGGCGCTGCCCAGCCTGATCTTCATCGCGCTCATCGTGAAAGAGCCGGACCTGGGAACGGCGCTCGTCTGCGCCGGCGTTACGGCCCTCATGCTTTACCTGGCGGGCTTGCAGGTAAAGTATCTTGGCTACGCGGCGCTGGCGTCGGCCCCTGTTCTCTATATGCTGCTCTTTCGCGTGAAGTGGCGGCGAGACCGGCTGCTCGCCTTCGTCAACCCGGAGTCGGACCCGCTCGGCAAGGGCTTCCATATCATCCAGTCACTGATCGCCGTGGGCACGGGCGGCCTGCACGGACTCGGCTACATGGAAGGCCGGCAGAAGCTCTTCTACCTGCCGGAGCCGCACACCGACTACATCTTCGCGAACGTAGCCGAGGAGCTGGGCCTGATTGGCGCGCTGCTGGTGGTGGCTCTGTTTGTCGCACTGGGCGTACGGGGCATGCGCGCAGCGCTGCTCTCGAAGGATCCCTTTGCGCGTTTCCTGGCGTTTGGCATCACGGCCACGATTCTTATCCAGGCCTTCTTCAACATCAGCGTTGTGCTGGCGCTTGTACCCACGAAGGGCATTACGCTGCCGTTTGTCTCCTATGGCGGGACCTCGCTGTTTATCATGCTGGTCTGCATCGGTGTGCTGCTCAACATCACGCGCGAGATCGAGTAAAAGTTTGTGCGTGTCCTGATTGCCGGTGGCGGAACGGGCGGCCACATCCTGCCTGCGCTCAGCATTGCCGACGAGCTCAAGGCTCGCTACCAGGCTGAGATACGCTTTGTCGGCACGCCTCGCGGACTCGAGTCCACGCTCGTGCCGAAGGCCGGCTACCCGCTCGACCTGATCGCAATCGGCCAGCTTAAGAATGTCAGCCTGGCTACGCGCAGACGCACTCTGCTTGACCTTCCACGAGCCCTGCTGCGCTGCTACGCCCTGCTTCGCACCTTCAGGCCGGACGTGGTGATCGGTGTTGGCGGGTACGCCTCAGGACCTGCGATGGGAGCCGCTATCCTGTCGCGAACTCCTGCGCTGGCTTTTGAACCGAACGCGATGCCCGGGCTGGCGAATCGCATCGTCGGCAGGCGAGTGCAGGCCGCAGCCGTCAACTTTTCGCAGGCAGCCGGCTACTTTCGCTACGCGCAGGTCACCGGCATTCCTGTGCGCCGCGAGTTCTTCCACCTGCCCCAGAGACCCAACAGTGCCGCGCCGAAGCTGCTGGTCTTCGGTGGCAGCCAGGGCGCGCGTGTGTTCAACACGCTGATGCCGCAGATTGCCGCACGCCTGCTCGATGCGGTCCCCGGACTCACGATTCTGCACCAGGCAGGTGGTCGTCATGCCGAGGTGGCGCTCGCAGCCTATCGGTCCAGCGGGGCGGACCCGGCGCGCTGGGAGGTGCATGGGTTTCTTGACGACATGCCCGCACGCTTTGCTTCTGCTGACCTGATTCTCGCTCGCAGCGGTGCGGCAACCGTGGCGGAGCTGGCGGCTGCGGGCAAGCCGTCCCTACTGGTGCCGTTTCCTCAGGCCGCGGACGACCACCAGCGCAAAAATGCTGAGGCACTGGTGGCGGCAGGTGGCGCAGAGTTGCTGATCGAGCGTGATCTTTATCAAGAGTCGCTGCTGCGCCGGCTCATCGGCCTGCTCACCAGCGACGAACGTCGCCAGCGGATGAGCGCCGCCGCGCGTACACTGGCACATCCAGACGCAGCGGAGCGCATTGCCGAGATGGTTCTCGCGCTTACTCGCGGACGCTGATATTGAGCGACCGCATCTTGCGGTAGAGGTGGCTGCGCTCCAATCCAAGCGCTTCCGCCGCGCGGCTCATGTTCCCATTGCACTCGTCAATTTTGCGCAGGATGTAATCGCGCTCGTAGGCCTCGCGTGCCTGGTGCAGCGTGCTGAACTCCTCACCCGGCCGGCCGGCCGCGCGATGAACCAGCATCGGCAGATGCCTGCGCTCGATGCGCTGTGCCTGCGGATTTAGGATGAGCACGCGCTCGATAATGTTTTTGAGCTCGCGTACGTTGCCCGGCCAGTGGTACTGCTTTAGCAGCTCCAGCGCATCCTCGGCAATCTCCACGCGCGGACGGCCATACTCGCGCCCGATCTCCCGCAGAAACTCGCGCGTCAGCGGCGGGATATCTTCCTTGCGCTCACGCAGCGGCGGCACGAAAAAAGGAATCACGTTCAGCCTGTAAAAGAGATCTTCGCGAAAGTTTCCTTTTGCAATCTCTTCTTCGAGATTTTTGTTGGTTGCCGCAATCAGGCGCACGTCCACGCTGATGGGCTGCGTCGCACCCACGGGGGTGAATCGCTGCTCGTCGAGCGCGCGCAGCACCTTGGCCTGCGTCTTCAGGCTCATGTCGCCCACCTCGTCCAGGAAAAGCGTTCCGCCATCTGCGCGCTCAAACGTGCCGTGCTTTTCTGCCGGTCCCCCGGGCACGGCGCTGTTCCTGTAGCCGAAGAGTTCGCTCTCGATGAAGTCTTCCGGGATGGCCGCGCAGTTCAACTCCACAAAGACGCGGTCCTTGCGCTGGCTCTCGGCATGAATGGCGCGGGCAATCAACTCCTTGCCTGAGCCGGATTCGCCAAAGATCAGCACGCGACCGTTCGTTGGTCCCATCAGGCGAATCCGCTGGCGCAGCGCTTTTGCAGGCACGCTCGCGCCGGTGATGGGCGGCTGCGGCGCAAGCTGACGGCGAAACTCTTCCAGCTCGCTGCGCAGCCGTCGCGCCTCCATCGCGTTCTTTACGAGAATGATTGTCCGGTCCAGCGAGAGCGGCTTCTCCAGGAAGTCGTAGGCGCCAAGCTTGGTCGCTTTCACCGCGGTTTCAATCGTGCCGTGGCCGGAAATGATGATAACCTCGGGCCGCGTGTCCGTGCTGAGTGAGCGCACCTCCTTGAGCACCTCGAGTCCGTCGCAGTCCGGCAGCCAGATGTCCAGCAGCACCACGTCATAGCTCGCATCCCGGAGCAGCACCAGCGCCTCTTCCGCGGTGCCGCTTGAGGTCACGGCGTACTGCTCCTCCCGCAGGATGTCGCTCAGCGACTCGCGGATGTGTTCTTCGTCGTCCACGATCAGGATGTGATTCATGCCAGGTCTTTCACTCCACCAGCGGCGGCTTCGGCCGTCTCCTCCTCCGCAAACGGCAGCTCGAGAATGAAGCGTGCCCCTGTAGGCTGATTCTGCTCTGCTCGAATGGCGCCCTGGTGCTCCTGCACAATTTTGGCGGCAATCGCCAACCCCAGCCCGGTGCCGCGCTGCTTGGTTGAGAAGTAAGGCAGGAAAAGCCGCTCGCGCATCTCCGCTGTCAGTCCCGGTCCGGTGTCGGCAATGCTCAGCTCGGCCATGTGCCTTCCGGTCGCAAAGCAGGTGCCCACCGTCAGCACGCGGAAAAGGCTGTGCTGCATCGCCTCGGCTGCATTGTCGATGAGG
>CAYQYM010000142.1:0-6603 GCA_964421715.1 uncultured Acidipila sp. | reverse complement strand
AGACGAGATAACACCTCGATACGGTGCACCCCGCGCACGGCTCGTCCCCAGGCAGCCTGCATGCTCTTAACAGAATTCTACTCCCCGATCCAGTGTGCGATGGGCTCTTTTCGCTGGGGCCTGCCCGAAGTTCACCAGCCAAAAAGGTCAGCCCTCCACCGGCTCGACGAAGAACATCTCGTTTGTGCTCCGGAAGCCTGCGCTCTCGTAAAGCGGCCGTCCGGCCTCGGTCGAGTGCAGGGCGACCACGCGAATCTTCCGCCTCCGCGCCTCGGCCAGGACCCGGTCGATCAACTGGCTGGCCAGGTGCCTGCGGCGGTACTCCGGCTCCACGTACACATTAAGGAGGTAACCGCGCAGCCCCTGGTGCGGGTCCAGCGGGTGGGGCGGCCAGTCCAGCAGCAGCAGCCCGGCCCCGGCCACCACTTTGCCGCCATCCAGGGTCAGCCAGCCGAGGTACTTGCCCTCTTCTATCATGCGGCGCAGCCAGGGCTCAAACCGCTCAGACATCACGGCAAGCACCTGGTCATCACGCCGCCCTGCGTCCACAAACATGCGCCTGCGGTGCTGGGTGATCACCGCCGCGTCGTTTATCGTTGCCGTCCTCGTCTCCAACATGGCAAGAAGTATACGGCTCTAAACTACCGCCATGCCCGTGTCCCGCCCAGCCTCACTGCCCTTCAGCACCAGAAACCTGCGTCCAGGCCTGCGCCTGGCGGTCGCCGTCTCCGGAGGCGCCGATTCTACGGCCCTGCTGCTGGCCCTCGCCGAGCGGGCCCCACAGCTCGGCCTGGTGCTCTCCGTGGCGCACGTCCACCACGGCATCCGCCAGGAGGCAGCCGACGAAGACGAGCGCTTCGTCGCCGGGCTCGCCTGCCAGCTCAGGCTTCCGCTTCACCTCCACCGCGCGGATACCCCGGCCCTCGCCCGGCAGCAGCGGCAGTCGCTGGAAGAGGCTGCACGCAACGTGCGCTATGGCTGGTTCCGCGAGCTGATGGCGGGCGGCCTTGCCGATGCAGTAGCTACCGCCCACACCCGGAGCGACCAGGCCGAAACCGTGCTGCACCGGCTGCTGCGTGGCGCCGGCACAGAAGGGCTCACCGCCATTCACCCCGAACTGGACCTCGGACCAGGGCCTGTTCTTCGACCCCTGCTCCATGTCTCGCGCGGGCAGGTTCTCCAGTTTCTGAATGACGGCGGGCAGGCCTGGTGCGAAGATGAGACTAACCTCGATGTGGCCTTCACGCGCAACCGAATACGGCACGAGCTCTTGCCGCTGCTGGCCGCCGTCAATCCGCAGGCAGAGCAGCACCTCGCGCAGACGGCTGAGCTGGCCCGTGAGGAGCAGGCCTATTTTGACGGCGAGCTCGCCCGGCTTCTGCCCTCGCTGCTGCTGCCGGGCCGCGCTGTTCGGGGCGGCGGCCGCGCCAGCTCCACCCATCCTCACGAGGACTCCCTGGCCATCGAGGTTGAGCGCCTGCGCCAGCTTGCCCCGGCGCTGCGCCGTCGCGTGATGCGCGCTGCCGCCGCCCGGCTTGGAGCTACCCTGGACTTCGATCAAACCACGCGCCTGCTCGCCATGTGCGGATTTCGAGAAGAGCCTGGGCCTCGCCGCGTTGAGCTCTCCGCCTCGGTGGCCGCCGAGCGCACCCCGCGCGAGTTGCGCCTGCTGCGCTGCGCTCCGGGGGCCGCCATAACCGGGCCGCCAGAGCCCTGCCCGCTGCCGATCGCCGAAGTCGTCGAGACACGCGGCTACGGTCTGCGTTTACGGGTGGAGATCGCGCCACCCGGCAGCTATCCGGCAGCCCTCCTCCGCACGCCGCGCCCCGGGGACCGGGTCCGGCTTCGCTACTCCAGCGGCCCTAAACGCATCAAGGAGGTGCTTGACCGCATGCAGGTGCCTTCCGGCGAGCGTGCAAACTGGCCGCTCATCGAGTGGCAGGGGCAGATCGTCTGGCTGAGAGGTGCCGAGCTTGAGCCGCCTCCCGGGGTCATTTTCAACCTGCACATCGAGGATTTGCTGACGGAGCCGGGCTAGCCGCGCGCCCGCTCGATTGCGCGAATCACGGCGCGCGCCTTGTTCTCGCACTCCTCGAACTCCTTCTCGGGAATCGAATCGGCTACAACGCCGGCGCCTGCCTGGATGTGGCCCTGCCTGCCCTTGAGCAGCAGCGTGCGGATGGCGATGCAGGAATCGAGATTGCCGGAGAAGTCGGCATAAAAGACGCTGCCGCCGTAGATGCCGCGCCGCGCCGGCTCCAGTTCTTCGATGATCTCCATCGCGCGAATCTTCGGCGCTCCGCTCAGCGTGCCAGCCGGAAAGCAGGCTTTGAAGGCGTCAATCGCATCGAGTCCCTCGCGCAGCCTGCCCTCGATGTCGCTCACGATATGCATGACGTGCGAATACCGCTCAATGCGCATGATCTCCTTCACGCGCACTGTTCCGTAATCGCTCACGCGGCCCACGTCATTGCGGCCCAGGTCCACCAGCATCACGTGCTCGGCCCGCTCCTTTTCGTCGGCCAGCAGCTCGGCGGCAATCGCGCGGTCCTGCTCCTCCGTGGCACCGCGCGGCCGCGTTCCCGCAATGGGCCGGTAGGCCACGTTGCGCCCGTGTACGCGCACCAGCAGCTCCGGCGAGGAGCCGACCACATCCATCCCAGGCACACGCAGGAAGTACATGTAAGGCGAGGGGTTCACCACGCGCAGCGAGCGGTAGATCGAGAAGGGATCCACCCCGGGCCGCACGTCAAACCGCTGCGACAGTACCACCTGGAATACATCGCCTGCGGCGATGTATTCCTTGGCGCGCACCACCTGCTTCAGGTAGTCCTTCCTGCGGGTGCGGGGTTCGATCTTTAGCTTGCCCGCGCTCTTGCCGGTGCTTCTCTGCGTAAGAGATCGCGGCAGGGGCCGCACCAGTCGCTTCGTCAGCCGGTCCAGCCGCTTCACCGCTGCGGCATGCATCTTTGCCGCGGGCCGGTTGCGCACATCCACGGTCACGATCAGCAGCACCTCCTTGCGAACGTGGTCAAAGGCCACCACCTCGTCAAAGAAGAGCAGGCATGCGTCCGGCAGCTTCAGCTCGTCCGCTGCCCTCTCCGGCAGGCGCTCGATCTGCCTCACCACATCATAGGAGAAGAAGCCCACCGCCCCGGCTGTGAAGGGCGGCAGGCCCGGCAAGAGCGCGGGCGTGTGTCCGCTGAGCGAGTTCTTGAGCGCGGTGAAGACATCGCCGCTCACCTGCCGCGTTCTGCCGTTCTCTGTCACCTCGAGCCGCTGGCCGCGCGCCGTTATTCGCTTATAGGGCCGTATGCCGATGAAGGTGTAGCGGCCGATCTTCTCCCCGCCCTCCACTGACTCCAGCAGGAAACACTCCGGCTCCTCAGCCGCAAGCCGCAGAAAGGCTGTTACCGGCGTCTCCAGGTCGGCGTTGAGGCGGCGATAGACCGGCACCAGCGTGTGCAGGACGGCGTACTGCTCGAAGTCCTTGAGCGCGGGAAGTGCATCGGGGAGTGGCATCTGTCGCCCATCTTAAATGCTGGCCTGCCGCCGTCGTCTCCCAGGGTTGCCGCACTTTGCTGCACCAGCAGCCCCGCCGCCCGGTATCCGATCTGGAAACTTCCGTGCAGAAACCCTCATCGAGCTTCTTGCCCGTCGTTCCAGGCCGGGCCTATACTCGGTGAGTTTGGCCGGGTTGCGGTTTTTCTCGCCCGGTCACTACACGCCGGCAACCTGACCGTCCGCGCGTGGCTCACTTTTGAGTGGCCCCTTTTCATCAAGGCTTGAAGGGGCGGTTGAGAATCGGTCTGAACTTTGGAGATATCCGGCATGGCAACCATCACCCTCGAACAGGAGATCAACCCCTGGGAAGCCCAGGCGGCCCGGTTCGATTTCGCAGCGCGCAAGCTCAATCTTGACGAAGGTCTCTGGAAGGTGCTCCGCTACCCCTCCCGCGAGATCATCGTGCACTTCCCAGTAGGCATGGACGACGGCCGCATCGAGGTGTTCACCGGTTTCCGAGTGCAGCACTCGCAGGCGCGCGGCCCAGGCAAGGGCGGCATCCGGTACGCGCCCGATGTCTCGCTTGACGAGGTGCGTGCGCTGGCCAGCTGGATGACGTGGAAGTGCGCGGTCGTGAATATTCCCTTTGGCGGCGCCAAGGGCGGCGTAATCTGCGATCCCAAGAAGATGTCCAGCGGCGAGCTCGAGCGCATGACGCGCCGTTACACCGCTGAGATCATCGAGTTCCTCGGGCCCGAAAAGGATGTGCCTGCGCCAGACATGAATACCAACGAGCAGACCATGGCCTGGATCATGGACACGTACTCGATGCACATGCGCCAGACCGTCACCAGCGTGGTGACCGGCAAGCCACTCACCATCGGTGGTTCGCGTGGCCGCCGGGAGGCCACCGGCCGCGGCATCCGCGTCATGTGCGACGAGGCGCTCAAGTACCTCAACATGCAGCGCGAGGGCTGCCGCGTCATCATCCAGGGCTTCGGCAACGTAGGGTCAAACGCGGCCAAGCTCATGATGGAGGTTGGGTATCGCGTCATCGGCATCGCCGAGTATGACGGCGGTCTCTATAACCCGAACGGTATCGACATCTGCCAGCTCCTCGAGTACCGACAGCGCAACGGCACCGTGCTCGGTTTCCGTGGAGCCGAAGCCACCGACCCGCACGAGCTCATCCTGCAGGAGTGCGACATTCTCATTCCCGCGGCCACGGAGAATGTCATCACCAGCCGCAACGCGGACCGCATCAAGGCGCGCATCGTCTGCGAAGGCGCAAACGGCCCTACTACCGCGGTCGCCGATGAGATCCTGGCCGACAAGAAAATCTTCGTCGTTCCGGATATCCTGGCGAACTCCGGCGGCGTCACCGCCTCCTACTTCGAGTGGGTGCAGGACCGGCAGGGCTACTTCTGGAAGGAGTCCGTGGTCAACGAGCAGCTCGAGAGCATCCTCTCAGAGAGCTTTGACGACGTGGTCCGCTACTCCGAGGCGCACGGCGTCAACAACCGGATCGCAGCCTACATGCTGGCTATTGATCGCGTAGCCTTCTGTATCAAACAACGCGGCATCTACGCCTGACCATGCTGTAGCAGCGAGCGCAAACAAAGGGCCCGCATCCTGCGATGCAGGCCCTCCTTTTCGAACCGCTCAGCGAAGTTTCTTGTCCTGGTCAGCCTCTGTGAGTTGCGTAAGCAACTTGTCGACGCGTGAGTCGCCGGTTACAACACGAGTAGGCTGCGCTGCGGCGGGGCCGCAACCATCAACAGGGCAGTGAAAGCGAAGGGTAGCGATCGAAACCACATCCTCCGCGAAAAACCGCGGCCATCGTTAGCCATGGAAGCTTTGGCCGCATAAATCGAGGCGGCGGCAAGGCTCGGATGCCTTGACGCTTACCCTCCCAGGCAGTAAATGACAAGCGGCATGGGCGCTAGCGCCTTTCGGCGCTTTCCAGCCTTGATTGCGCTTCGGCCATCACCTCGTTCGCATGCTCGTAGGCCGCTGCGTCCTCGCCGGCTTCGTTCCACTCGCGCTGGCCCTCTTCGAGATCGCGCTGCGCCTTGGCTACGTCGATCTCCTCCGGCCTGAACGCACTTTCGGCCAGAATAGTGACACGGGCCGGCAGCACCTCGGCAAATCCCCACGCTACGCTGTAGCGGGTGGTTTCCCCAGCGCCGGTGTGCACGCGAACCTCGCCAGCGCCCAGCTCTGCCAATAGCGGAGCGGCGCCGTACAGCACCTCGAGATAGCCGGTCTTTGCGGGCAGTTCGACCGCTTCCACGATCCTGTCCACGAGGACGCGCTCCGGCGTAACAAGCCGCACCTGCAACTGGTCCTCTTCGAGATGGCCTGCCTTCAGCTCTGCCATGGCTATGCCTTCGCCTTCAGCTTCTCCGCGGCTTCGAGCACTTCCTCGATGGCGCCCTTCATGTAGAAGGCCTGCTCGGGCACATCATCGTGCTTGCCCTCGATGATCTCCTTGAAGCTGCGCACCGTGTCGGCAATCTTGACGTAAGCGCCAGGAATGCCGGTGAACTGCTCGGCCACATGGAAGGGCTGCGAGAGGAACTTCTGCACCTTGCGCGCGCGGCTCACAGTCAGCTTGTCCTCTTCTGAGAGCTCGTCGATGCCGAGGATTGCGATGATGTCCTGCAGGTCTTTGTAGCGCTGCAGGATGCGCTTGACCCCCTGCGCCACGTCGTAGTGCTCCTGGCCCACGACGCGGGGCGAGAGGATGCGCGAGCTTGAAGCCAGCGGGTCGACGGCCGGGTAGATGCCAAGCTCGGACAGCGGACGTGAAAGCACCGTAGTGGCGTCCAGGTGAGCGAAGGTCGTCGCCGGAGCCGGATCGGTAAGATCGTCGGCCGGCACGTAGACTGCCTGCACCGAGGTCACCGAACCTTTCTTGGTCGAGGTGATGCGCTCCTGCAGCTCGCCCATCTCGGTGGCGAGGTTCGGCTGGTAACCGACGGCCGAGGGCATGCGGCCCAGCAGCGTCGAAACCTCGGAGCCGGCCTGCGTAAAGCGAAAGATGTTGTCGATGAACAACAGCGTATCGGCACCCTCCTGGTCGCGGAAGTACTCGGC
>CAYQYM010000141.1:0-6606 GCA_964421715.1 uncultured Acidipila sp. | reverse complement strand
GCCGAGGACTGATACGTGGCAGCGCAGGCGATGCCGCTCTGCTGCTCAAACTGCTTGAGGAGATGCGGCAGCACAGGCGCAAGGTCAGCGGCGGCGGCGATGTGCAGAGGCTTTGGCGCGCCTGCGGCCAAAGGCAGGATCAGCAGCAGCAGCGCAAACTTACGCAGCGCCGTCATACCCGCAGCACCATCACTTCCGTCGACTTGATGAGTGCAGCCGCGGTCTCGCCGATCTTTAACTGCATCTCGCGGGCGGCCTCGGAGGTGATGATGGCGGTGATGATCTGTCCGCCTATGGACAGCTTTATCTGCGCGAGCAGGCCATCAAGCTTAACCTCGACAACGCGGCCCACGAGCTGGTTGCGTCCGCTCAGGTTGCGCATGGACCGGCGTTTTGGCGCCTCCGGCGACTTGGCCTTGTACAGCAGCGCATCCAGTTCTGACTCGGGGATACGGTAATGGCCTCCCGGCGTCTTCACCGCCTTAAGCCTGCCGCGATAGAGCCACTGCTTGACGGTGGGATACGCGATGCCCAACCTGAGAGCCACCTCGCGCGGAGTGAGCAAAGCTGCCATGCAGCGATTTTATACGGAACCAGACCGGGAAACGATACAGATTGAAGCGAGAAGCAATGCCGTTTCGCCCGAAGACGAATGCTAGGCTAGCAGTATCCATGGAGAGCATGCATCACCAGTTACGCTGCACCGGCTGCGGTCGTGCCGTGGAGCAGCGCGCGCTACAGCAGGACTTTCGCTGTGAGAGCTGCGGCGACCTTTTCGAAGTTGTGTACCCAGCCTGGAACCAGGACGGCGGCTGGTTGCCCAACCCCAGTGCGCTGCGCTGGCGCTGGCAGGAGCGCCGCCTGTCGCATGCGGTGCTCGATCGCAGCGGTGTCTGGCGCTTTCGCGACCTGCTACCTGTGCTGCGCGACGAGACAAAGGCCGTGTCACTAGGGGAGGGCAACACGCCGCTTTACGCGCTCACGGGGACGCAGACCCGGCTCGGCCTCGCGGATGTCCGCGCCAAGCACCAGGGCATGAATCCGACCGGGTCCTTCAAGGACGCCGGCATGACGGTGGCGCTCTCCGTGGCCAGGGAACTGGGATTCCAATGGGTGGCCTGCGCCTCCACCGGCAATACTTCAGCCGCCATGGCAGCCTACGCCGCGCGCGCCGGCATGCGAAGCCTGGTGCTGATTCCTGAAGGCAAGATTGCATGGGGCAAACTTGCGCAGGCCATGGATTACGGCGCGCTGACGTTGCAACTGCGAACCGATTTCGACGGCTGCGTGCGGACGCTCACCGAGGTGGTGAGGTGCGCACCCGTCTACCTGCTGAACTCGGTGAACCCCTACCGGCTGGAAGGGCAAAAGACTCCGGCCTTTGAGATGGCCGAGCAGATGGACTGGTCCGTCCCCGACCACCTGGTTGTGCCCGGCGGAAACCTCGCGAACTGCTCGGCGCTGGGCAAAGGCTTTTTCGAAATGGAGCAGCTTGGGCTCACTGCACGTGTGCCGCGCATATCGGTCATCCAGGCCGAGGGTGCGAATCCGCTCTTCAGGATGATCGAAAGCCGCGCTGAAATGCTGACGCCGGTCCACGCGGAGACACGCGCCACTGCGATCCGCATCGGTAATCCCGCCTCGTGGCGCAAGGCAAGGAGGATTCTTGAGCGGACGGGCGGCTGGTGCGAGCAGGTGAGCGAGGCGGAGATTGCGCTGGCCAAGGCTGAGATCGGTGCGGAGGGAATCGGCTGCGAGCCAGCCTCTGCGGTGACCCTGGCAGGATTGAAAAAGCTTAAGAGGCAGGGCCGCATCGCTTCGCACGAGAGTGTGGTGCTGCTGCTGACCGGGCACACGCTCAAGGATGCGGACTACACCATTGCCTACCACCGCGGAGACCTGCTGCGGGACGATGAGAGCGCTGGGCTGAAGCCTGAGCTGGCCGTATGGCGGAGGAACACGGTGCAGGTGGAGGCGAGCGCGGAGGCCGTAATGCGAGCGCTGGACGAAGCTCAGGACAGGATGCAGGACCCTATCCAGGGCAAGGCTGTGAACCGGGTGCCGAACGAAGCGCAGGCTTCCGCTGAGTGCTCCCTGCGGGAGCATTTGCCGTGAGCGGCCTCAGGCTGCGTCTTCCGGCTACCTCCGCAAACCTTGGACCGGGCTTTGACTCACTGGCCCTTGCGCTCGATCTTTACCTCGAGATCGAGGCGGTTGCGGCCTCAGATTTTTTCATTGCAGCATCGGGCCGCAATTCCGGTCTCTGCGCAGAGATTGCGGATAATCTGCTTATCGCTACCTACCGAGCGATTGCAGGGGCAGATGCCCGGCCTCTCGCCATCATCATGCGTAATGGCATTCCGCTGGGCATGGGCTGCGGATCCTCGGCGGCAACTCGGCTGGCCGGCGTGGCGCTTGCGGCGCACTTTCACGGCCTGGGCTGGGACCGGCCGCGCATTCTCGATGAGGCTACGCGGCTGGAGGGCCACCCGGACAACACCGCCGCGTGCTGGCTTGGCGGTATGACGGCCTCTTGTTCCGTGGAGGGTCGTGTCGAGGCTGTTTCGGTTCCGCCTCCTGCGCAGTGGAAGGCAGTGGTGGTGTGCCCGGAGCGGCCGCTGGCCACCAGCACATCCCGGGCCGTGCTGCCCGATCAGTACAGCCGCGCGGACGCGGTGGCCAACGTGCAGCGTGCGGCGATGCTCACCGCAGCCTTTGCGCTCGGCCGGGGAGACCTGCTGCAGACGGCGACCGCCGACCGCATGCACCAGCCCTACCGCGAGCGCGCCTGCCCGTTGCTGCCACGGCTGCTGCCGCTGGCCGGCAGCGCGGGCATCCTCTCCGTTACCCTGAGCGGTGCCGGGCCGTCCGTCCTGCTGCTGGTGGAAGGTGACGTTCCCGGGGCGGAGCGACTCGCGCGCAGCCACGCTGGAGAGCCGGTTGAAACCTTTGCCTGCGCGCTCGTCGACGCTCCGGCTACGATGCAGGCTTTTTAGCGGGAGCCGGCTTTGCCTGCGGCTTTGCCGGAACCAGTTCCACTGCCCTGGGCGCCTTCGCGCCCTCTTCCACGATGTAAAGGCGGTTTGCCGGGAGAGAGTGGTACGTATCCACCTGGCCCGAGGGCCAGCGGATTTCGAGCGTCTCTACCGCCTTTGCCTGCTCCAGGCCAAAGTGCAGTCGCATATCGTTCTGCGAGTAGTAGCTGCCGCCGGAGCGCACTTCGTCAACCTGTAACAGGGGCTGTTCCGAATCCCCGCGCGTGCGCGCAACCACCTTCACTCGCGCGCCAATGCCGCTTCGATTCGACTTTACGCCGACGGTCTTGATCTTGACCCAGTTGTGCCCCGTGGCTGCGTCGCAGCGCAGAAGCTGGGGCAGGGAATTGACGCAGTTCACCACGATGTCAAGATCGCCGTCGTTGTCGTAGTCGCCAAAGGCACACCCACGCGCAGCAACCGCTTCCACAATGCCCGGGCCCCCTTTCTCACTCACATCCTCAAAGCGGCCGTTGCGCAGGTTGCGGTAGAGATACTTGTGTTCGGCATAGGGCGCTTCGGTCCTCGAGCCGGTGACCTCGGGATAGACATGGCCGTTGGACATGAACAGGTCGAGCCAGCCGTCGTTGTCCATGTCGAAAAATCCGACGCCCCATCCGAGGTAGCGCGTGTTGATGCCAAGGCCGGAGAGATAGGTGTGGTCCTCGAAGGTGCCGTCGCCAAGGTTGGTGTAGAGTGAGTCGGTGTCGCCGGCGAAGTTCGTCTTCACCACGTCGAGGTTGCCATCGCGGTTGAAGTCTCCAACGGAGACGCCCATGCCGGCCTGCGGCTTGCCATCCGGCGAGAAGGCTGCGCCGGCTTCGATTGCAACATCCTTAAAGGTGCCGTCCTTCTGGTTCTGGTAGAGCGTGGCCGCGGTGGAATCATTCGCAACATAGATGTCCGGCCAGCCGTCGTTATCAAGGTCCGCCACGGCAACGCTGAGTGCATAATTGCCGATGGTGTTCCACATGCCGGCCTTCTCTGAAACGTCGGTGAAGGTGCCGTTGCCGTTGTTGTGGTACAGGACATTTTTTCCGCCCGGCAGTCCGGGCGGTCCGCATGCCACAAGAATGCCCTTGTAGGTGCAGGGGCCGGACTCGGGCAGAGGCGCGGTCTTCAGGTCGAAGTCGATGTAGTTGGCGACAAACAGATCGAGGTGGCCGTCGCGGTCATAGTCCAGGAAGGCGCAGCCCGAGTTCCACCGCTGCCTGGGCTGCAGCAGTCCGGCTTTTGCCGTTACGTCGGTAAAGGTGCCGTCTCCGTTGTTGTGGTAGAGGGCGTTTTGCCCGTAGTAGCTGATGAAGAGGTCGTCGTGGCCGTCGTTGTCGTAGTCGCCTACGCAGCAGCCCTGGCCCCAGCCGCTGCGAGCCAGCCCGGCCTTCGCCGTCACATCGGTAAAGGTGCCGTCGCGGTTGTTCTTAAAAAGATGGCAGGTAGGTTCGCTGCCTTGGGCAAAGCCCTCCAGCCGCCATCCATTCACGAGGAAGATGTCAATCCAGCCGTCGTTGTCATAGTCGTAAAAGGCCACGCCGCAGCCTGTCGTCTCCAGCAGGTACTTATTCCGGCCCTCACCGCCGTAGATTGTCTTCGCATCAACACCGCTTTGGGCTGCGACGTCCGTAAAACTTACGCCGAGCGGCGTGCCGGCGATGGGGGACTTTGGTCCGGGCGGCGCCGGCATGGGCCTGGCCGCATACGCCGGTTCGCTGCCCGGCGCCTGCTGCTGCTGGAGCCACGGCGGCATGGCCATTGCGAGCACGTCGGCAAAGGGCAGCACCAGCGCGGTGCGGCTGAGGGAGCGGAGGAAGCGGCGGCGATTCATCTTTCTGGCACGATTGTAGAGCACGGACTAGTGCGGCGATGCGAGCTGCGCGGCCCGTGCGCGTTCGGCGTTCGCATCTGCTTTGCGGCCCTGCTGGTCATAGATCGCGGCAAGCTCACGATGCGGGTCAACAAAGGTGGGATCGCTACTGATCGCCTCCTGGTAGCGTGCAATGGCATCGGCCAGCTGCCCCTTGCTGCGCAGAATGTTGCCGGTGTTGGTCGCGAAGGTGGCACGCTGCCGGTTGACGGCAACGCGGGTAAGCTCCGCCGCAAGCCTGCGCTCGGCTGTCGCCCCGGCGTGATCGCCCTGCTGCTGCAGAACGCTGGCCAACGTGATGTGCGGGCCCGGCTGGTTCGGCAGCAACTCAATCGCGTGCCGCAGCGCCTCCGCCGATTCGGCGTACTTGTTCTCTTCCTTGTAGACGCTGCCGAGCGTGGCCCACGCATCGCCGTTTTCAGGGCGCGCCGTTACGGTTTTGCGCAGCTGTATCGCTGCGTCCTCCAAGCGCCCTGCCTGCATGTACAGGATGCCGAGCGTGTATGGCGGGTCAGGAGAGGCGGGATCCATCTGCTCGGCACGTTCCAGTTCCGCCAGAGCATGAGGAATATCGTCCTTGAGCTTGTAGGCGAGACCGAGATCATAGTGCAGGTGCGGATCGCCTGGCGTGAGCGCAAGTGCGGCGTTGAACTCGCGGATGGCATCCTCAATGTCGCTCTGCTGCAGGTAAGCAACGCCGGTGTCCTGGTGTGCGACGGGATCCCCGGGAGCAAGCGCAAGCGCGCGCTGATAGTAGGGGAGCGCGGCCTTTGCGTCGCCCGTCTGCACGAGCGCCAATCCGAGATTGATGAGTGCGGAGGCGTTCCGGGGCTGAGCCTTCACGACCTGCTCAAAGAGAGCGATGGCCTGCTTCTGATCTCCGCTGCGCTGCAGGGCGGCGGCCAGTTCGCTGGTTGCATCCACCATTTGCGGAGCGAGCTGGTGCGCGAGCTGAAATTGCGCCAGCGCGTCCGCATCGCGGGCGAGCGCGGCCAGCGTGCGTCCGAGCTCCAGGTGAGCCATTGCATTGTCCGGCGCGAGCGCCAGCGCGCGGTTGAGCTCGTCAACCGCGGCCTGCGGCTGCTGCGTGGACTCGTAGACCACGCCCAGGTGCAGATGTGCCACGGCCAAAGCTGGGTCCAGCGCGAGCGCGTGAGCGAAGGCCTGCTGCGCCTGCGGCCACTGCTTCTGCTGCGCGAGCAGCGAGCCGAGCTGATCGGCCAGCGCAGCATTCTGCGGGTCAGCCGCCGCGGCTCGCTGCATTACGCCAGTCGCCTCCGCAAGCTGGCCCACGGCAGCCAGCGTGCGCGCATAGGCCGCCAGCGCCTGCGGCGCAAGCGGGTGCTCGGCTGTGTCTAGCTTTTTGAAGACTGCGATCGCCGCGTCATTTTGTCCGGTGGCTGCCAGCGCAAGTGCCAGGTTGCCATGAGCCGCGGTGTCGGCGGGCTTAAGGGCGACGGCTTTGCGCAGCTCCGCGATGGCCCCTGAGTAGTCGCCAAGCTCGTAGTCCACTGCCCCGAGCGCGGTGTGTCCCTCCTCGATCTGGGGCGCAAGCTGCACCACCTCGGCAAACCGCGCTCGCGCGGCTTTGAGGTCGCCGCTCTGCTGCGCCGCGTATCCTGCGCGGAAGGCTGCATCCGCCTTTGCAAGTGGGGACCGGCCGGCAGCCGCCTGCTTACGGGCGAATACGATCGCCCCAAGGAGCCC
>CAYQYM010000140.1:0-6692 GCA_964421715.1 uncultured Acidipila sp. | reverse complement strand
GATCTATGCCGCGCCGCAGACGCCTGTCGTCATCGACCAGAAGGGCTGCCGTTACGAACCGCACGTGGTGGGCGCAATGGTAGGCCAGCCGGTCAGATTCACCAACAGCGACCCCACCATGCACAACGTTCACATGATTCCGACCGTGGGTGGCAACCAGGCCGTGGACATCTCGCAGCCGCCGAACGGCGACCCGGAGACGCGTACGTTTCGCCAGCCCGAGTTGATGATCCCGGTTCGCTGCAACAATCATCCGTGGATGCAGGCCTTCATCAACGTGGCCGCAAACCCGTTCTTCGCCGTGAGCGACGGCAATGGCAGCTTTGCGATCAAGGGTCTGCCGCCGGGCACCTACACGGTCGTAGCCGATCATGAGCAGATGGGCGAGAAGACGGCGACCGTAACCGTGGGCGCAAAGCAGACTGCGACGCAGGACTTCAGCTTCGGCAATGGCGAACAGAAGATGGCAGACTAGCCTGCTCAGGCAAGGGCGGCGATGAGACCCTCTGCTACATATCCATGTAGATATTCATCGCATACTGCACGGATTCGCCACGAGCGGCTGGCCGCGGCTCACCGGCCAGTTCCAGCACCAGCCGCTCCAGCACAAGCTTCTTATCTGCCGGCTGCGAGCGCAGCTCAAGGTCGGCGCGGGCAATCAGGCGCAGCGCGCGCGTTAGCTCGCGTCGCGATTTGTAGCGCCGGGCCTGTCGAATGAGATCATCTGCGGCAAAGGGCGGCATGCGAAAGCCCTGCCAGAGCGCCTGCCAGATAGCGCGCGAATCCCGCACATTCTTCTCCAGGATGACGAGCATCTGGCGAAAGGTGCGCGCCAGCATGTAAAGATGCCCGATGGCCGACTCTTCCCCGCCGTCCGAGGCATTCAGCAGCCCTCCCAGCAGGGCAAGCGCGCGCGGCTTGTCCCTGGCGGAGATGGCATCCGTCAGCTCGTAAAGCGAGCGCTGCTTGGCGGCGAGCACCATCGTCTCCACGTCGCCCAGCGTGATGCGCCGCTTCTCGCCGACGTAGAGCTGCAGCTTCTCAAACTCCGAGCCGATAAGCATCATGTCCGCACCGAGAGCATCGGTCAGCTCACGTGCTGCGTCCTGCTCAAAGCACACCTGCCGCCGCTCGCTCTCCTCCATCAGCCACTTCAGGGCATCGGCCTCGTCCACGCGGGCCAGATCAACCATGCCGCAGTGCTCGCCCAGGGTCTCACGGATGCGCTCGTAACGATTCTTGTCGTCCATGTCCATGCGGCGCAGGTCAGAGGGGATGCGGAGGTGGTCGGCGACGAAGAGAAGCAGCGCCTGCGGGTTTGGCGACTTGAAGTAGCCGTCGATGGCGGCGAACTCTTCCTTCTTGGCTCCGCGCGTGTAAAGCGCCTTGAGGCCGCGCACAAAGAGCACCTGGAAAGGCGCCATCAGGGACGGGGTCTGTGCGCGATCCAGCACCTCGAAGATGCTGACCTCGGCCAGGTCCAGGTCGGAAAGGCAGAAGTCGCGCAGATCGTTCGGTACGAAAGTCTCAAGCACTGCCCGGCGGCAGCGCTCATAAAGAAAAATGTCGTCGCCTGCGAGCACGTACCCGGCGCGCGGCTTGCCGCTGCGGAGCTCGTCAAGGAAACGCCCGGTCGATGCGAAGCCCGTGCCCATGCCTAGAAGGACTCCAGGATATCGGACACGAGGCTTTGGGCAAAGTTTCTCGCAAGCCGATCCACCGCGGCAGTATCTTCCTGGACAAAGCTCACCGGGTCTTGCGTGGTTTGATACTGCTCGCGAAACATGTAGTGTTCGTTCTGGTAGAGAACGCGGCCTGCCCGGTCCGTAAGCTTCACCCCCAGGTACATGGTGATCAGGTAGCTTGACGACTGGCCTGTCTGCGAGTTGTAGGTGAGCGGGATGACGTCGACGCGATTGATGCTGCCGGAAAGGGTGGCGTCGGCTTCGCCGCCGGGCAGCGTTCGGTAGGGCGTCCGGCTGGCGAACTCGCGAACTACCGCCTGCGAGAAGGTGAGCCCGCCATGAAACCACTGCGTGTGATTCGCAAAGTCCGGGACCGCCAGCGTATGCACATGGCTGGGCAGATGGACAGCCGAGTCCACGGAGTGATACCCGCAGCCTCCCAGGATAGAGGCGGCCACCCACACGATGCGGACAATCAGGCGCTTCATTGCTGCAATCCATTGTCTCAGACCTCGAACCGCGCAGCCCCGGCTGGTACACTTTGAGTATCGTGGTTGTGTTGCTTCCCTCCATCCTTTCCGCTGACTTCGCCCGACTGGCAGACGAGGTCGCGGCCGCCGAGCGTGGCGGCGCGGGAGCCATTCACGTGGATGTGATGGATGGACACTTCGTGCCCAACATCACGCTGGGACCCCCGGTCGTCAAGAGCCTGCGCAAGGCCACCGCCCTTCCGCTGGACTGCCACCTGATGATCGAGAATCCGGATGAGTACATCCCGGCCTTTGCCGATGCGGGCGCGAACTGGGTCAGCGTGCATTGTGAGGCGGTCCGGCACCTGCACCGCACCCTGGAGCTGATTGAGCAGCACGGCATGCAGCCGGCGGTGGTCCTCAACCCGGCCACGCCCGTCGACCTACTGATTCCCGTGCTGCCCATGCTGCACCACGTGCTGGTCATGAGCGTGAACCCCGGCTTTGGCGGGCAGAGGTTTATCCCCTACTCGCTGGTCAAGCTGCGGCGGCTGCGCCAGCTCCGGCAGGAGCTCGGGCTCAGCTATAGGATTGAGGTGGACGGGGGCGTCGCTCACGACACGGTGGCTCAGGTCGTCGAAGCCGGAGCGGAGCTCTTAGTGGCCGGCAATGCCGTGTTTGGCGGCGGCGGGGCTGAAGCCAAGGCGCGGTCCCTGCTTGAGGCGGCACAGCGCGCCTCAGAGTATGTGATCTAAGTGCGCAGCAGAATCGGTTTCGAATAAGCAGTATCGGTGATTTGCAGTCTCGAAGAGGTTTTATGAATCGTGTAGCTACCCAGGTTTCGGCGCTCTGCCTCTGCGTTGCGCTCAGCACCGCACCGTATGCCTTCAGCCAGAAGCACAAGAGGCAGACCGACCTGAGCCGGAATCCGCTCGCCAACGTAAACTCGAAGCAGCCCGACAAGGAACTGTTCGACAAGGCCATGACCGCCCTCAGGAAGGGCCGGTTCGACGTTGCGCGCCTCGACCTGCAGACGCTGCTGAACACTTATCCGAACTCCGAGTACCAGATGCGCGCCAAGCTGGCCATCGGCGATACCTGGTACAAGGAGGGCGGCACGGCCGCGCTGACCCAGGCCGAAAGCGAATACAAGGACTTCATTACCTTCTTCCCGAATACGCCCGAAGCCGCCGAGGCGCAGATGAAGGTGGGCGACATCTACTTCCAGCAGATGGAGAAGCCGGACCGCGATCCGCAAAACGCGATTCATGCCCAGCAGGAGTATCGGACGATGCTGCAGCAGTTCCCTGATTCTCCGCTGGTGCCGCGCGCCAAGCAGCGGCTGCGCGAGGTGCAGGAGGTCCTCGCTCAGCGCGAGTTCGAGATCGGCGAATTCTATGCCACTCATGAGAACTGGCCTGCCACCCTTGCACGCCTGCAGACCGTGGTGGACAGCTATCCGCTCTTCAGCCACAGCGACCAGGCGCTGATCACGATTGGCGACGCCTATGCCAACGAAGCCGCCATTGCGCAGCGGCTCAACATCCCCGGCCGGGCCAGGGAAGAGCTGGTGAAGGTCTACAACGACCGTGCCGCCGACGCCTACCGGCAGGTGGTGACGCGCTACGCTATGTCTCCTCACGTGGAGGACGCGAAGGATCGCCTGATCGCGATGGGCGTGCCGGTGCCCGAGCCCACCCAGCAACAGCTCGCCGAGAGCGAAGCCGAAGAGGGCAGTCGCATCAACGTACGTCTGCGTGACCGCGCCCTGCTGCTCGTCAAGCGGGGCCCGTCCACCGTGGAGGCGGCCCGCGTGGGCGAGCCTTCCCTCTCTGACCCGCCGCCGATCACCGCGCCTGAGGTCAGCAACCAGACCGTCGCCGTGTTCAATGCCGCCGTCCAGGGCAAGCCGCTGCCGCCGCTCCTGCCCGTTGCGGGCCCAGCCGCTGGCACTGCCGCCACCGCCGCGAGCGGCGGAACCGGCGACGCGGCAGGTGGAGGCAGCTCCGGCCCGGCGCTGGAGCTGAACTCGGTGCCAGAGGGCGCGGGCACCAGCCCGGGCGGAACAGACGCGAGTGTCGAGATCGTAAGCACAGGGAACGGCGCGTCGGCCCCCAGTACGGACAGCGGCAATACGGCCATCCCGGGCAGCGGAGCGGCTCCGGCCGCAGGCACAGGCACCCCGAACCCGGCGAATGCCGAGAACCCGGACGCCGTCTACGGACTGAAGCAGCCGGTTGCCCCGACCGGCAATACGGTGCTGCCGCCGGTGGACAAGCCGGCCGAAGCGCCCGATCAGGTAAACGACGTCAAGCGCACGGGCGGGAACACTGCCCAGGTAACCACGGGCACCACCGCCAGCGGCAGGCACCACGGCAAGAAGGCTCCGTATGACGCGGGCAAGGAGTCCTCGAGCAAGCACAAGAGGAAGTCCGGCCTGAACAAGCTGAACCCGTTCTAGCCGCGGCTGCTGACAGCCACCAGAGAAAAGGCCCCGCTCCGGCGGGGCCTTTTCTCTGGTGCATGAGAACTCTGGCAGGAATAAATCAGTAGAACGGGATCACGGCTCGATCGGTGCCGTCTGGAGGCGATCCGGCTGGCAGCCTGGGGGCATGCGCTGGCGGAGAATCATCTCGTAAACAAAGCGCACGCCCTATCGAACGGCCGTGGCGGCGAACTTCTTGACCATGGCCAGCAGGAGCTTGCGGTCACTGTCATTCAGATTCGACGAATAACGGCGAATCTGCGTGAGGAAGCGCAGCTCGTCGTCCGTAAGCTTCTGCGTATTGAGCTCACGGCTGAGTGTGTCCTCGGCAAAAAACTGCGCCAGGGGCAGGTCCAGGGCCTGCGCAATCTTGGCCAGGGTGTCGAGCGAAGGCACCGTGTGCCCATTCTCTACCCGTGAGAGATAACAGCGGAGCAAGCCCGTCCGCTTCTCAATATCTCCCTGTGAGAGACCCTTCTGCAGGCGGTATCCCTTGATGGTTGTTCCGATCTTCATAGTCTGTGGTTGATCCACACTTTCCCCCCAGGCGTGCTACCACTTGTTCTGGAGTGTTGACAGCATAGTTAACATGCGGATTTAACCGGAAGCAAGAACTTTTTTCAACCTGGTGTCAGTGGCTGGTCACTTAAGTCATGCACCCGCCCTGATGGCAAGGGGTTTGTCACCCTCAGCGATCCAAATCGGCACAGGGTTACTTTTTCAGATTCCGTGTAAAAAATGCTTGCATGCGGTGCCGGGCATCGGCGGCGTCCTCAGGCCGGTAGCCATTCTTGTTACTAGGGTTCTCGAACGCGTGCCCTGCCTCCGGGTAGATCTTCACATCCACCGGCCGCCCGTCTTTCCGAAGCTCGTCGGCGAAGGCTGTTACATCCGCCGCGGAGATGCCGTGGTCCTGGCCACCGAAGTTTCCGAGCACTGCGGCCTTGATCTTCGCGACCGCTGCAGGGTCCGTCGGCAGCGAACCGTAGTTGATGGCCACCGCGCGCAGCGTTGGATCGGCCACCGCCAGCTGTGCGGCGTAGCCTCCGCCCATGCACCAGCCCACCGCGCCGATTCGCGTCGGGTCCACGTCTTTGCGGGCAGCCAGGAAGTTAACCGCGGACACCAGGTCGCGGACACCGCGATCCTGCGGCAGTCCGCGCATCAGCTCGTGAGCCGTCTCCGGGTCGGTGGCCACCTGTCCCCGGTAGAGGTCCACGGCCAGCGCAACATAGCCCTGCGCAGCGTAATCGGCCGCCTGCTGCTTGATCCAGTCATTCAGCCCCCACCATTCGTGAATGACCACAATGGCCGGGTGTCGCCCCCCGGTGGGGGGCAGGTATAGCACGGCGTATGCGGTCTGGTCGCCGCTCTGGAAGGTCACGGGCTGGCCGCCGGTTGCGGCCTGGGCAGGAGTGAGCACGGAAACGAGTACCAGCAGGGAAAGCAGCAGGCGAAGCCTCAGGCGCATGAGTTCAAGTCCTCTTCTGAAAAGTGTGCCAGCCAGAAGCCGGCGCAGTGCTAAGCGCCTATGAAGCCTAAGCGTCATGACGGGCCTCACGCAAGGGAACGCTGAAAAGCCCTGCTGCCGCAGCCGCGTTCAGCCCGCATGCCCTTCGCAGCTTTACGTGAACGCGCCAGGTCTCCCGCTGCACATCTCCGAAGGCACCTTGTGCCATCGCATGAGGTGCATGGTCAGGTGGTTCACGGCTGGGCGGGTGAAGGATGCTCTGGGCATCGCCTGGCAGCTTTGCGTCCACCTCTATGACGAGTTGCTGCGCACGCGCGCGTTTGACATGGGCGCGGCGGTGGCCTTCTACACGCTGCTCTCGCTGATCCCCCTGCTCTTTGTTCTTTCGGCGCTACTTGGCTTGCTGCCCATCCCGAACCTCTTCGGTGAACTGCTCTCTGCCATGGCCGTCCTGGTGCCGCCAGACGCAATGAAGCTGGTGCAGACCATCATTGCCAGCATCTTCAATACGAACCACGTCAAGCTGCTCTCCTTCGGACTGCTCAGCTACATCTGGGCCGCCTCGGGCGGGTTCTCGGCGC
>CAYQYM010000139.1:0-6699 GCA_964421715.1 uncultured Acidipila sp. | reverse complement strand
GTGTAAACAGGGCGCGGGCCGGTCTGCGGCATGATAACCCGGCGGACTGGCGGCGCAGAGCCCTGGGGTGGCGCGGGGGCCTCAGCAGCAACCGGCTGCGGGGACGCCGCCACAGCTGCGACGCCGGGTGCAGGTGTGGTGCCGGGTGCAGGTGTGGTACCGGGTGCAGGTGTGGCGGCAGCCGGTGGCGGCGGAGCAGCGGGGGCTGCTACTGCCGATGCGGATGGCGGCGCGGCTGCGGTGGCTGGGCCTGCGGTTACGGCCGGAGCTGCCGGCGGACGCGCAACCACCGGACCGGCGGGCGGCTTGGCTGCAATGGCCGGGGTGGGCGGCGGAGCTACCACAATCTGCGGAGCCTGGCGAGGCTGCGGAACGATGCGGCGAGGAGCGGGCGCAGCGGACGTGGCCGAACCCGCGGGTCGCGAGGAGGCCGCTGGTGGCACGGGGCGTTGAGCGCTTGAACTCTGGGCGCCCGAAGGTTGAGCGTCGGCAGGAGGCGCCGCGGCAACTACCGGGGCCGGAGCCGACCGCGAAGGAGCAGGTGTCGACGCCGGGACGGCAGGCGCGGGGGCCGCCGCGTCGGGACGAGCAGCCGGCTGAGCCACGGCAGGCTGTGCGGTCGCGGGCGGCGCGGCCGCAACTGCGGAGCGGCCCGCGGAGGGTCCCGCAGGCGAGGCCGGGCGCGGAACGGCCGGCGGCTGGGCTGCTGCGGCCTCCTTGCGCTGCTGGATCGCCCTGAGCACGTCTCCGGGCTTGGACACCTGCGACCAGTCGATCTTAGGCTTGGGGCCGGCATCGGTGCGGTTTACCGTGGAACCGCCATTACGGCTGCCGCGGGTCAGATGCGAGCGCACACGTTCAGCCTCGTCGGCCTCGATGGAGCTCGAGTGCGTCTTCTTCTCGGTGACGCCGACCTCTACCAGCGCGTCCAGGATGGTCTTGCTCTTGACTTCCAGCTCACGCGCCAGATCGTTGATTCGAACTTTGCTCATCCGCCTCTTTTACTGTTAGAAACACCCTGGCGCTCTGTCAGCCCTTCATCGCTGCCCCTCGCACCCTGGTCCACATTCATTATCGCCCGAAATCGCGCATTTTGCGCGATTGCAAGCGTCTTCCCCTGGAAGAGCGGGCATCAGGAGCCCGTCCCCTCATCGACCTTCACGTCTTCCTTGATCTCATCGCGGATCATGTCCACGTTGCCCTCGACCACCGCCTCCGAACGGGCGATGTCGTCGTTCGGATGATGGGCGGCAAGAGTAGCGCTGGTGTCGTCGCGACCAGGCACCAGCGATTCGGCACCCTCCTCGTCGAGCATGGGACCAACCTCCGTTATCTCGGCCAGCTGCTCTTCGGCCGTGTCATCGGAGATGAGTCCGGACCCGTCGCGAGCATCGACCGGCTCCTGTCCCTCCTGCGTCAGGTTCAGCTCGAGTGCGGCAATCTCTTCCTCCGTCTGCGCATCCAGTTCGTCCCCGTTGCGCGCCTTGGTGTGCGTAGTGTGCTCTTCGCCGGGTTCATACTGCCCGAAATAGTGTCTGACGGCCACGCTGATCTTCTCCAGAGTCTTCTCGCCGATGCCTGGCACCTCTTCGAGCTGTTCCGGCGTCATGTCCGCCAGAGCCTCCACGGTGGTGATACCGGCGGCTACAAGCTTTTGGATGATCGTTTCGCCCAGTTCGCTCACCTGCTCGATGGGAGTCGAGGAGCCGGAGGAGAATTGCTGCATCTGCTGCTCCACCTCCTGCCGCTTCTCTTCCTCGCTCTTGATGTCGATCTTCCAGCCGAGCAGCTTGGCCGCAAGCCGCACGTTCTGGCCCTTCTTGCCGATGGCGAGCGAGAGCTGGGTGTCATCAACGATGACCTCAAGCTGCTTTTCACCCAGGTCGGTGATGCTGACGCGGCTCACCTTGGCCGGCTGCAGCGCCTTTTCCGCGAAGGTGGTGATCTCCTCACTGAACTCGATGATGTCGATCTTCTCGCCGCGCAGCTCGCGGATGATGGACTGCACGCGCATGCCTTTCATGCCTACGCAGGCCCCAACGGGGTCCACGTCCTTGTCGCGCGACATTACGGCGATCTTCGTGCGCTCACCGGCCTCGCGGGCGATGGCACGGATCACTACCGTGTTGTCGTAGATCTCCGGCACTTCACTCTGGAAGAGATTCTGCACCAGCTCCGGCGCGGCGCGGGAGACAATCACCTGCGGCCCCTTGGCCGCGCGATCTACCCGCAGCAGCACCACGCGCACGCGCTCGCCTACGGCGAACTGCTCCAGCCGCGACTGCTCGCGGCGGGGCATGCGGGCCTCGGCCTTGCCCAGGTCGAAGATCACATCCTGCAGCTCGAGGCGCTTGACTGTGGCCGTCATGATCTCGCCCATGCGGTGGTTGTATTCGTTGAAGATGGTGTCACGCTCGGCCTCGCGCACCTTTTGAAAGATAACCTGCTTGGCCATCTGCGCCGCGATGCGGCCGAGGACGTCCGTCGGCTTATAGTAGCGAATCTCGCCGCCCACCTCGACCTCGGGCGCGAGCGCGCGGGCGTCGTCCAGGCTGATCTGGTTCACCGGGTCCTCGATCTGCTCCGGCGTTTCGACAACCGTCTTGTAAATGTAGGCGCGAATCTCGCCGCTCTCCTTGTCGAGTTCGGCGCGCATGTTCTCCTGCGTCTTGTAGTACTTGCGCGTAGCGAGGGCAATAGCGTCCTCAACGGCTCCAACCACGATCGCAGGCTCAATGCCCTTGTCGCGGCTCAGTGTCTCGATGGTCTGGTACAGCACACTTGCCATGGTTCTCTCTCAGCTCTCTTAGATCCTGAAATCCGTTTCCGCCCGGCGCGGGCACTGCCAAATCCTTCGCGGTTCGGCCCGGCTGCCGGTCAAATCTCGGGCACGAGTTGCGCCTTTTCGACATCTTTTAGCGCAATCTCCACGGTCTGTGCGCTGGCGTGCTTCCTCGCCCTGCCTTTCTGCTTCACTGCCGAGAGGTCAAGCACCAGCCGCGGGCCGCTCTCCGCCGCGCTCACCTCTGTGAGCCTCCCCTGCCAGTGCCGGTTGCCCGCCACAGGCGTAAAGGTCTGGAGCTTGACCAGGCTGCCGCGGAAGCGCTCGAAATCCGCCCGCCCATTGAGCTTGCGGTCGAGGCCCGGCGAGGAGACCTCAAGCGTGTAATCCGCACCGGGCACCAGGTCTTCTACATCCAGCAGCGTGCCGAAATCGGTCGAAAACTGCTGGCAGTCTTCGTGCGTCACACCCGAAAGGTAGCTTGTGTCCACGCCCTGCGGCAGCCCCGCCGCTGCGTCGGACAGACGCGAGCGGCCTTCGGCGTTCTTCTCGATAAACACGCGTAGCACGCGAGCCTGCGGGCCACCCTGGTACTCTAGGTCCACCAGCTCGAGTCCATGCGAGGCGGCCACCCGCGCGGCCGCTGAACGAATTTTCTCCATTTCGAGCATCAGTGTTCCGGTCCTGTTTTGCCGCAAATAAAAAGTGGGCATAAGCCCACTCCTTGGTCCGCGCCGCAGACCCGCCCTGGCAGGTTCCGGAAGCGCAGGACAAATTCGTCTGCAAAGATAGAATACGCGCCCCCGGCGGCGAATACAAACCACACGCTGGGGAGACGCCCGTGCGCTTACGACCCCGCTGGACATGCCCGAAGCACTGGAATGGCTCGCCGCCGCTGGAACCAGACGTAAACGGGTGAACGAGCCGGCAGACAGTATCCATGAGTATCCATGAGCACACGGACCCGGCACAGCGTCTATCCTGTGAAGAGCATGGCAACACTGCAGGGACCTCTTGCCGGATGGATGGGCGCCGCCGCGCTGGAAGCCGGCACCGGTGCGCTGATTGAGAGCCTGGTCGCGGACTATTCGCAAGCGCTCTACCGCGTGGCCTATTCCGTCACTCGCAACGCCGCAGAGGCAGAAGACGCGGTGCAGGAGACCTTCCTGCGCGTGCTGCGCCACCAGGCCAGGCTTGCCGCGGTGCGCGACCTGCGCGTCTGGCTGGTGCGCATCACCTGGAATATCGTGCTGGACCGCAAGCGCCGCGCAAAGACGCGCCCGGAGACGGATGATGTGGATCTGCATGCCCGCACGCTGGCCGCGGTCGGTCTCGCCGCGGACGAAGAGGCGATCGGCTCTCAGCAGCATGAGCGCATACTGAACCTGATGCAGACGCTGCCTCGCAAAGAGCGCGAGGCGCTGCTGCTCTCCGCAATTGACGAGCTCACGACGCCGGAGATCGCATCCGTGCTGAACACCACCGAATCGACCATTCGCTCGCGCATCTTCAGGGCTCGCAGGCTGATGGCAGGCATGCTTGAGAAGGAGGGCATCACGCGATGACCGATGCAGAAACCCGCCTGACAAGCGCACTGCGCCACCTGGCCGAAGCAGAGCCACGCGCCGGATTTGAAGGCCGCCTGGCGAGTTCGCTGCACTCGGCCGCTCGCCGGCAGCACGCCCTGCCTGCACGCTGGCGGAGCCGTCTGCTTGTGCCCGCGGCTGCGGCAGCCCTTGGCGCGGCCGTGACCGGTGCCGTGATGGTGAATCACGCGCATCAGCATGCAACACCGGCCGCTGCGCCTGCCGGGTTTTCGAGCGCAGGCGCTGTCCGTCCTGCGCCGCCCGTCGCTGCGGCCGCCGGGGCCAGGCCTCGCAGCCGCGACGCAGCCGGAACAGGCAGGGAAAACGATCCTCAGAACAGAGCGTCCGTTCTCCAGGCAGGCATGCGAGCTAGGACTGACGCGAAAACGCCGCGAACAGAACGTGAATCAGCGCCAACACAGCCGCCCCGATGAAAGCCGAGCCGAAGCTGTCCACCTTGAAGCCGGGCACGACGCCGCTGGCCAGCTTGAGGATGAACGCGTTGATGACCAGGAAGAAGATGCCCAGCGTTAAAATGCCAAGCGGCAGCGTGATGAGCTTGAGAAAAAAGCCGAGCGTGGCGTTCAGCAGGCCGATCACGATGACCGCGATCAGCGCCGAGCCAATGCCGGCTACACGAAATCCGGGAACAATATAGGTGACCAGCAGCAACGCAAGAGCCTGCAACAGCCAGTGCAAGAGCAGCGAAAGCATATAGTTCCTTCTCCGTACAGAATTGTTGTTCAAACCGCTTGCGTGTTTGCAGGCTGGCACCACAGCCGTCCGCGCAAATCATTCAGATGCCCTAAACGGGAAGTCAGCACAGCAGGCTTTTAAATATGCCCGAGGCGAAGAGTGCCTGCACGCCCTGCCCGCGCAGACGGCTCAGCCGCAACCAACCTTCCTGCGCCGGATGGGCTCGGCCCATCCGGCAACCACTGTGCCCTCCGGAGCAGGCTGACACTGCGGACACCAGTAGGTCGAGCGCGCGCCGACGCCCTGCTTGCGCATCAGGATGGCGGCGCCGCAGCGGCGGCAGGCCCGGCCCTGGCGGCCGTAGACCCAGAGCCGCGAGCCGGGGTCGCCACCGCCCGTGGTGCGGCGTGCGCCCTGGTAGGTCACGATGCCTGCAGGCGAGTCTTCCTTCACATTGGCGGCCATCTGGCGGCGGGCTGTGTCCACCAGGCACAGCTTCTGCTCCTGTGTAAGGCTGGCTACCTTGCGAAAGGGATTCACTCCGCAGGCAAAGCATATCTCTGACTTGAAGACGTTTCCGATTCCGGCCATCACGCGCTGGTTCAGGAGCGCGTCGGCCACCTGCGCCCCAGCCTCGGCACTGAGGCGCGCCAGCGCATCCTCTGAATCAAACTCGGGCTGCAGAACATCGGAGCCCGGCGCCGGAATCGCGCTCTGCCGCGCGAGCGTGCGGGCTGTGTAGAAGCGCGCCACCGGCACGTCGAATGCGACCGCTTCAAAGTCACCTGCCGCGAGGACGATGCGCATGTGCGCACGACCCCGCCGCCAGCGCTCGCCGGCGCGATAGATATGCCAGCTTCCACTCATCAGCATATGCGTCACAAGGATGAGATCGCCGGACATGTGAATGAGCAGCCACTTGCCGCGCGACTCCACTCGCTCGATCCTGCGGCCTGTGACTGGAGTGTTGTCGTGAACGCTCGCGAGCGGTGCGTAGGCGGTCTCAAAGCGATCGACCTGTTTGCCCGTAAGTGCACGGCCCAGCGCGCGCGCGGAGCGGAAGATGGTATCTCCTTCAGGCATGCTTACTGCACCTCCGGCGCCGGCATCGCGGTTGCCCTGGGCAGCGGCGGCAGCACTCGTCGCACGTTGAGTCCAAGCGGCGCAGCCTGGAATCCAGCATCGAGCAGCAGGCGGCTCATCCAGTGCAGGTGAGCAGGCTGGCCGTTGATCGACCCGATGAGCCATCCGCCGCGGCGCCGCGCCTCTTCTCCACCGGCAGCCTGCATCTCCTGCTGCGCCTGCGTGGAGAGGAAGACAGCGAGGTCGCGAGCCACGCGCGTGCGCTCGGGCTCCTCCGCCGGCAGAAAGACCTGAAGGTTAGGATTGTTGCGCCGCATGTAAGCGACCAGCTCGCCATTGCGCAGCACCACGGTTGCGCCTACGCTCCGCGACAGCGTGCGCGGCCCATCGTCGCCCTCCTCCGGAATGCGCGGCCAGGGGAGCACACCGCCATAGGGGTTCGCTGTATCTGTAGCAGACAAAGTTACAATCTCCGGCTTCTCCGGGTCGGCATTGCGCAAGGAGCGGAGCAGGTCCACAGCGGCCGGCAGCGCGAATTGCGCGGCCCCCAGG
>CAYQYM010000138.1:0-6707 GCA_964421715.1 uncultured Acidipila sp. | reverse complement strand
AGTCAACCACGGACATTTATCTCAGCGCCTTGTTCGAGCTCGGGCTCGTGCTGTTGGGCGTCACCATCCTGGTCAATGTGCTCGCCTTGCTTCTGATCAAAACCGTCGAAACGCCCGGCAGCCGCCGCGCCTGAAGCCATGACGCCCGCCCACGCTCGTTATCGAAAAATCAAAAGCGCCACCATGATCGGGGTGTCCGTGCTCTGCGCCGTGCTCGTGAGCGCGCCGCTGGTCTTCATCCTGGTTCACTTGCTGCAGTCGGGGCTGGGGGCGATCAATCCGGCGTTCTTCACCCAGCTCCCCAAGCCAGTGGGTGAAGTGGGCGGGGGCATGGCCAACGCCATTGTCGGCACCCTGGTTTTGCTCGGCATCGCCTTCGTGGCGGACCCCGCCGGTGCGGGGCTGGCGCTGCTCGCGGCAGTACTCACCGCGCTGGCGCTGTTGTTCGCCTGGCGCTTTGTCGACGCGGGCGGCAACAACTTTCAGCCGCTCATGCTGGTCTTCCTCGCGGCCATGTCCGGCTTTGTGCTGACCGGGGATCTGTTCAATATGTTCGTGCTTTTTGAGCTGATGAGCATCGCGGCCTTTGCGCTCTGTGGTCTCAAAACAGCGGAGCCCGCGCCACTGCAAGGCGCCTTCAACTTCGCTGTCACGAACACCGTGGCGGCATTCCTGGTGCTGACCGGGATCAGCTTTCTCTACGCGGCAACCGGCGCGCTCAACATGGCGCAGATTGCGCTCGCGCTCAGCAGCCGGCACGATCCGCTGGTGCTGTTCGCCTTCACCACTATTACCTGCGGATTTCTGACGAAGGCCGCCATCGTTCCGTTTCACCTCTGGCTTCCGGATGCGCACGCCGTCGCACCCACACCGGTGTGTGTTCTCTTCTCCGGAATCATGGTCGAGCTGGGTATCTATGCCGTCGCTCGCATTGACTCCGTGATCTTTTCGCAGCCGCTGGCCGGCAACAGTGAACGGGTCAGAGGGCTTCTCATCGGCTTTGGCGTGGTTACGGTCACCGTGGGCGGACTGATGTGTTATGCGCAGCATCACCTCAAGCGTATCCTCGCCTTCTCCACCGTGTGCCATGCGGGGCTCATGCTGGTTGCCTATGCCATTGGCGGATCTCTCGCCGTGGCGGCAATGCTCTGTTACGTCGTGGCGCATGCGTTCCTGAAGTCCGGGCTATTTTTTGTGAGCGGCATCATGCTGCACGAACTGCGCTCTATCAGCGAGCGCGGGCTCTTCGGTCGCGGACGCCACCTGCGCTGGACGGCGGCCCTCTGGTTTCTGGGCGGAACGGGCCTTGCTGCCGCTCCGCCGTTCGGGCTTATGCTGGCAAGCGCGGGCGTGACCAAGGCCGCCGAGATGCACCATCTGCAAGGAATTCGCGCGGTGTTCATCCTCGGTGGCGCGCTCACCGCGGCAGCGGTGCTGCGTGTCGGCATGCACGTCTTCTGCGGCTGGGGAACAGGCCCGATCTCAGACAAGTCCGCAGAAGTGGGCGAGCTGCCGGAGACAAAGCCTGAGGAGAGACAGATTCGCTGGTACCACATCACTCCCGCAATCGCATGCATCGCAGCGGCGGCCGCAGTCACTGCGTGGCCCGGCTGGCTGGCCTGGCTGCACGGCGCCTCCGCACAGCTTGTGGACAGCCACGCTTACGTCCGCACGCTTTACACCGGCCAGGGCCACACGCCGATGCTGGAAAGCTGGCGCGACAAGCTGCCCGGAGCGGCCCTGGACGGGGTCATCGCGCTTGCGCTGGCCTCTGCATTGGCGTTGACCTCTGTCTTCCGCGGGCGGCTTCCACGGTGGCTGCGGGTGGGAAGCTTCCTTGAAGGAGACCGGCTGCTGTTTCTGCGCGATCTGCAGAGCGGCCATCCGAGCGATTACGTACTCTGGATCACCATCGGACTTGCCGTCTTCGGCTCATGCAGTCTGCTGCTGTTGCGGTCGTGATGCGATAAAGTGCACTGCGCCAGCGCCCTGTTCCGGCCACCACGCGCAGGTGTCGGCCTACTCCACGCTTACAGCTTCGATCATTGGCCCGTTTACCGCATGGGTTTCATGCGTGAGCTTTAACTTGACCCCGAAGCTGAATATAGCGTTACCAGTGCAATAAGGCGACTGTCCTTGAGCAGACCACCAGTGTCAACGGCGGGTTTATAACCGCTTATACGGACGCGGACCTCGTAACCGGGTTCGGAACCGGCTGATGATTTACACGGCGAGTAAGCGGCTTTTCTATCGCAAACCACATTGCTACCGCATAGATCAGCGTCGCTGCAAAAGCAACGAATACGTTTCTAAGCGCAAGCCTGGCGGTAAGGTGAATAAGATAAACCGAGTAGCTTATGGTCCCCATTCCTACCAGCGAACCGGCTGTTCGAGTACGCGAACCCTGCCTGACCTCTTTGACCGAGCAATTTCCGCTGCTGCGTCTTGCGCAACATTCCGGCTAGTTATGTATCTTGCTCTCGTGAGTCGCTTTCATGTTCTGGGTTGTGTTTCCGCGGCGCTTCTGCTGCTGATTGCCTCGGCGTGCTCTGCACAAGCTGTCCCCGCTCAAGAGTACGACATCGTCGTGGCGGGCGCCGGAACCGGGGGTGTGTCTGCGGCTATCCAGGCGGCTCGTCTGGGTTCCCGTGTTGCGCTGCTGGAAGAGACGGACTGGGTGGGCGGACAGATGGGCGCGGCCGCTGTGAGCACGATGGATGAGGGGGCCAACCTCACTCCTCCATCTGGACTCTACCGCGAGTTTCTCAACCGCATGGGCGCTCTTTACGCGAGCCGTGGCAAGTCCGTGGGCACCTGTTACTGGGACAACGCTTCACACTGCTACGAGCCGTCTGCGATTCGTTCAGTGCTCACCCGGATGATCGCCGAGGCTCATGGACCGGGGCTCAACGGGCAGCTCGGTCAAATCGATCTCTTCTTAGAGGACCGCGCCATACAAGTGCTCTCTTCCGGCAATACAGTAACGGGTGTGGTGACGCTGAAGGGTCGCACGTTGCGCAGCAAAGTTCTCATCGACGCCACTGAATACGGCGACGTTCTCCCGCTCACGCCAGCCCGGTACCGCAGTGGTCGGTTTCTCGGCTCGGGGAGTCAACACTCCTGTACGCAGGATCTTACGTACGTGATGATCATCAAAAAATACCCAGGAGGCGTGCCGACTCTCCTGTGGATGAGTTCTCCTCCTCCGGAGTATGACAAGTGGGCACCACGCCTGCGGACAGAGTGGCAGATGGACGGGAATCCCCACACACTTGATCTGCCGGTCAACTTTCCAAATCACAATGCATACCGTGGGCTGCCGGACTCCTCCAATCCGTACGACTACGTATCAACGCAATTCGAACAGATCACCCGCACCGCTCTCAATTGGTTCAACGACTATCCGACGGGCACCGAGATCTTCGATCGCTCAAGAAGGCAGCACGTCCTCTGCCAGGCTAAGCTCAAGACTCTCGCGAATCTCTACTATCTGCAGCATGAACTGCACCAGTACCAGTGGTCCGTTGCGAACGACGAGGGCTTCGACACGCTTTTTAACCGCAACCAGAACTCCTGCTCAGAGATACCAGCTGAGTTTAAGGCGATTGAGGCCAACATGCCTCCCGCGCCCTACATCCGGGAAAGCAACCGGCTTGTGGGCGACTACACGCTCAACGGTGCGGACATTCGCCGCGAGCACCAGGGCGCCCCCTCCCTGTTCGGATTCACAGATGCGATTGCAGTGGGAGATTATCCTGATGACCTGCATAACTGCTCATCCTCTCAGGATTTCGATCCCGCTATTGAAAACATCGATAACCGTCCTCCCGGCTTTCGCTTTGGTCCGTTCCAGGTTCCGCTTCGCTCCCTGATCCCCGAAAAGGTGGACGGTCTTCTCGCCGCAGAAAAGAACATCTCCGAATCACGCCTTGCAAACGGAGCGACGCGCCTGCAGCCAATTACCATGCTCACCGGGCAAGCCGCCGGAGCCCTCGCGGCTCTCTCTGTCGAGCAGGGTATCGCCTCACGCGCGGTACCAGCCGGACAGCTCCAGCGTGTGCTGTTGGATGCCGGCAGCATACTCGCCCGGCAGCCCATGCCCGACCTCGTGACAGGCACACGCCCGTGGCAGGCAGCACAATACGCGGTGACGCACCGCTGGCTCTCTGGCTTCGCAGGCAACCACGTGCTCACGCGTGCGCAGGCAGCCTTGCTGCTCACCGAGGCGTTCGCGTTGAATGGAACAGGGCCTTTGCGCTACGAACAGGACGAGTCCGAGAAGCACCTGAAGCTTACTCGCCAGCAAAGCTTGCTGCGTGCTTCCTATTCTGACGTTCCCCTCTACCACGATTTTTCCGTTGCGGTCGAGGCTTGGCATGCGACGGGCCTGGTCCCAGCCTGCAAGCGCTTCCCTGACCGTTTTTGCCCCGACACGCCGATGCACATCGACGAGTTTCTTCAGGCAGTTCGTAGCCTGTATGCGCAACAGCACGGAGGTAAATCACTAGAGGCGTCACGGCTGCAGCAGGAGGTTCCCGCTGCATCGGGCAAGGGTGATATTACAGAAATCCAGGCCGTAACCATCCTCTACAACGCCGGACTCTGATCGTTCTCCGGGGGCGAATCCGGCCCCTCTAACTATTGGTGCGCCTGCGCAGGCGGTTAGGGCGCGAGCGATTTAGACTAAGCACATGTTTCAGAAGCTGAAGCCGCTTCAGCCTTACCTTCGCCGGTACCGGCGCAGCTTCGTATGGGGCGGCATCGCGACTGTGCTCAGCAACCTGGTGTGGATCTTCTTTCCGCAGGTAATTCGCATTGCGATTGACGATCTGAACCAGGGCGTAACCCAGCGCAAGATCATGCTCTACGCCGCGCTGCTGGTGGGCGTCTCTGCGCTGAAAGGGGTTTTCCTCTTCCTCACCCGGTGGATCATCATCGGCATCTCGCGCGAGATTGAGTTCGACCTGCGCAACGACCTTTTTGTGCACCTGGAGCGGCAGCCCGCCGCCTGGTATCAGCAGCACCGCACCGGCGACATCATGGCTAGGATGACAAATGACCTGAATGCCGTGCGCATGCTGCTGGGGCCTGCCATCATGTACAGCGCCAACACGGTGCTCTTCTCCGTGGGCGCGATCTACTTTCTGCTGCGTATCAGCCCTTTCCTAACGCTGGTAGCGCTGGTTCCGCTGCCGCTCGCCAGCATCCTGGTGCAGGCCATGGGCAGCAAGATTCACGAGCGCTTTGAACGCATTCAGGCCATGTTTTCTGACATCTCCGCGCAGGCACAGGAGAACTTCTCCGGTGCGCGGCTGGTGCGCGCCTTTGCGCAGGAAGAGGCGCAGATCGCCTCGTTTGAAGAGTCGAATCGTGAGTACATCCGGCGCGGGCTCCGGCTGGTGCAGCTCATGGGCATGCTGTGGCCGACGCTTGAGTTTATTCTTGGGCTTGCGCTTGTGATTACGCTGCTGGTAGGCGGCCATGAGGTGCTGACGCATCGCATCACGGTCGGCGACTTTACGGCCTTCACCACTTACATGCTGATGCTCACCTGGCCAGTCATTGCGCTCGGCTGGGTCGTGAATATCTTTCAGCGAGGCACGGCGTCGGTGGTTCGCATTGATGAGTTGCTCTCAGAGCAGCCCACGATTGATGACGCTGGTGCATCCGGCGACCTTACGTCCGTCACGCTGCGAGGCGAGATCGAATTCCGCAATCTGCACTTCCAGTATCCCGGCGAGGCGGCCGAGGTGTTGCACGGAATTTCGCTGAAGGTGCCGGCGGGCAGCAGCCTTGCGCTGGTAGGTCCGACGGGCTCCGGCAAATCGACGCTGGTGGGGCTTGTACCGCGGCTCTATGACGCGCCAGAGGGCGAGGTGCTGATCGATGGCCGGCCGATTCGGCAGTATCCAGTCGCGGCGCTGCGCGCGAACATCGGCTTTGTTCCGCAGGAGACCTTTCTTTTCAGCGAGACGATTCGCGAGAACATCGCCTTTGGCGCGCCCGCAGCGTCAGAGGCCGAGGTGATGGCTGCCGCCGAGGCAGCGCACATTCGCCGTGAGTTCAGCGACTTCCCCAAGGGCTTTGAGACGATGGTGGGCGAGCGTGGCGTAACGCTGAGCGGAGGCCAGAAGCAGCGCTCGGCCATTGCCCGGGCCGTGCTGCGCGATCCACGCATTCTGATTCTTGATGACGCACTGGCCAGCGTTGACACCTACACCGAAGAGCGCATTCTCGAAGAGCTAGGCCGCATCATGCAGGGCAGAACAACGATCTTGATCTCGCACCGCATCTCGACAGTGCGGCATGCCGACCAGATTGCGGTGCTCAAGGACGGCCGCATCGTGGAGCGGGGAACGCATGAGTCACTGATCGAACGGGGCGGCTACTACGCAGAGCTCTTCCAGAAGCAGTTGCTGGAGGAAGAGCTGGCCGTGGCGACTTAAGCACTCCAGCTGGCGCGGCCTTCCGATGAGGCGGGCTGTGCCGCTGCCTCGACGACCCCGGCCGGCATGTCCCGCTGTTGAATGGCAAGCTGTGCCTCCGGATCACGCGCGACCTGCTGCCAGGCATCGCGCACATTCTTGATGCAGCCGGAGACGTACTCAAATCGCTCCAACGATGCATTATGCGAGGCCAGCAGCAACTGGGTGAACATCGCGGCGTAGAAATCGGAGAGAGCGCGCGCCGGGGCTCCGCCAATGTCC
>CAYQYM010000137.1:0-6764 GCA_964421715.1 uncultured Acidipila sp. | reverse complement strand
GTTCTCTGTTCGCGGGAGTGGACGAAAGTCCAGGCGAGACGATTCTGTACCAGGGCCGCTCGTTCAAGGCCTATCGCGGCATGGGCTCGCTCTCCGCGATGGCCCAGGGCTCCGGCGAGCGCTACTTCCAGAGCTCGCGCGACATGGAACTGCCCGAGGCGCGGGTTGAGGGCGTGGTGACGCGCGAGCGCAACGGCCAGAACCGGCTGGCCAAGTTCGTGCCCGAAGGCATTGAGGGCCGCGTGCCCCACCGTGGTCCGCTCGAGGCGATGGTCTACCAGCTTGTCGGCGGCCTGCGTAGCGGCATGGGCTATCTTGGCTGCGCAACGATTGAGCAGTTGCAGCGCAACTCCCGCTTTGTGCGAATCTCAAATGCGGGACTGCGCGAGAGCCACGTTCACGACGTCATCATTACGCGCGAGGCGCCCAATTATCACGTAGAGTAAGGCGGCACGGGCTTGCGGATATTCACGCGCTACATTCTTCGCGAGGTGCTATCGCACGCCCTGCTCGGCGGCGTCCTGTTCACCTTCGTGCTGTTTATGCGCGACCTGGGCAGCCTGCTGGAGCTTGTGGTGCGCAACAGTGCCTCGCTGGTGAGCATCGGCAAGATCTTCCTCTTCATGCTGCCCAACATGTTCACGGTCACGATTCCGATGTCCGTGCTGGTGGGCATCCTGCTGGGGCTGAGCCGCCTGGCCGCAGACAGCGAGATTACGGCCATGCGCGCCGCAGGCATCGGCGTCAGCCGCTTTGTCAACCTCGTGGCCATCGTGGCCGTGGCTGCGTGGATCCTGGGTCTCGCGAATACGCTCTACTTCGCGCCACGCGCAACGGCCGGCATGCTGGCCATGGAGAGCTCACTTAAAGACACGCAGGCTTCCATTGCCATTCAGCCGCGTGTCTTCTATGAAGACTTCAAGAATTTCGTACTTTATGTCGAGGATGTGCGTGCCGGCACCGGCGCCGCCAGCTGGCACGAGGTCTTCCTGGCGGATATGAGCGACCCCGCGGCGCCGCGCGTGACGACGGCGCAAAAGGCCTCCGTTCTGAACGGCGGCAACCACAATGTGACCATGCTGCTGCGCAACGGCACGCAGCACCAGACGCAGACTGCGCAGCCGGACCAGTACAACGTATCCACCTTTAGCGAAACGGAGCTGCCGCTAGAGACAGCGGGCGAGGATGAGGCGCACATCGGGCGCACGAATACGCCGATGCTGGCGCTGGACAATGGCGAGCTCTACAGGCGTGCAATTGGCCCCGCGGGCAAGGCTTACCTCATCGAACTGCACAAGCGGTTCGCGTATCCGGCTGCGTGCCTGGTGCTGATGCTCGTCGGCGTGCCACTGGGCATGTCGTCGCGCCGCGGCGGCAAGAGCGCCGGATTTGTGCTTACGATCGCGCTTGTCTTCCTCTACTATTTCATCTCGTCGACCGGGGTGGCGCTGGCGCGGCAGAACAAGGTGCCGGTGGCGCTGGGTGTGTGGGGCGCAAACCTGATCTTCTCCGGCTTCGGACTGATGCTGCTGCGGCAGATGTCCACTGGAGGTGCGGCGCTCGCAGCGATTTCGGCGCTGGGCACGTGGATAAAGTCTAAGTCAGAGAAGGTGGAAGCAGGCGCAGGCACCACGATAACTGAACCGCGCAGGCGCGGCAGCCGCGGCCACTTCCCTCTCATCCTTGACGATTATGTACTGCGCGAGTTTCTGACCACCTTCGCGCTGGTGCTGACGACGTTTGTCATGCTGATGCTGGTCTTTACCTTCTTCGAGCTGCTCGGAGACATCATCCGCAACCGCACCCCGCTGGTGACCGTTGGTGAGTACCTCATCAACCTCACACCGAGCATGGTTTACATCATCACGCCGCTCAGCGTTCTGATCGCGGTGCTGGCGACGTTTGGTGTGCTTACACGCTCAAACGAGATCACGGCGATGAAGGCCACAGGCATCAGCATCTACCGCGTCGTGGTGCCCATCCTGGTAATCGCGAGCACGCTCGCGGTGTCACTGTTTCTCTTCGACGAGGTGTACCTGCCCTCGGCCAATCGCAAGCAGGAGGCGCTGCGCAGCATTATCAAGGGAAGGCCGGCACAGACCTTTGCCCGGCCTGACCAAAAGTGGATTGTGGGCAGGCAGGAGCCGGGGCTGCCGCCGCGTATTTACTACTACGAGTTCTTTGACCCCGACCACGACCGCTTTGCCAACATCAGCGTGTTTGAATTTGACCCGCAGAGCTTCGCGCTTACCAACCGCATCTTCGCGGCAAGCGCGCAGTGGGAGCCGGACCTGCGCAAATGGGTCTTCGAGCACGGATGGGAGCGCAGCTTTCGCGGCGACGAGATCCGTAGCTATCGCACCTTCGAGGTCAGCACCTCCCCGCTGCTGGTCGAAGAGCCGCAGTACTTCAAAAAAGAGACGCGGCAGTCGCAGGAGATGAGCTACAGCGAGCTGAGCCGCTACATTCGCGACCTGCGGCAGAGCGGCTTTGACACCATGCGGCTGCGCGTGCAGCTCAATCACAAGTTGGCCTATCCTCTCATCACGCTGGTGATGGCCATTCTGGCCCTTCCCTTCGCATTGAGCATGGGACGGCGAGGATCGTTGACGGGCATCGCCACTGCCATCGGACTCGCGTTAGCCTACTGGGTGATTTCCGGCATGTTCGAGGCCATGGGCAATGTGAACATGCTGCCTGCGTTTCTGGCGGCGTGGTCGCCGGACCTGCTCTTCGGGTTAGTGGGCGGTTATCTGCTGCTGCGCACCCCGACTTAAGCTCGTGGAGCTATCAAAGCCGATATGGCCACCAGCATGGCTCAGATGGAGGCGGCGGGAAGCAGGGTAAGGTCCGTCACCAGGCCCACCTCTTTCTGCACGAACGGCTCCGCATAGCGCACGCCGGCGAGCAGCCCGTAGTGGCGCGCCTCAGCGAACATCCGCTCACGAATATCCGCCTCTGGCACAAAGAGTCCGCTGCCAGCCTGTTGATTCGCATACTGCGAGCGGTAAGCGAGCAGCGCGCGGTGACGCTCCTCGATATACGGCGTGATGTCTACGACGAAGCTGGGGCGCACGTCCGCGTAGAGACTCGCGTAGAGGATCTTGAACGGGCGGTGTGGCTGAGCACCGGTCCCGATGCGCGCGAGACCTGAGAGAAAGCAGGCCTCGTAGCCCAGTGTGCTGGCGTTCGCGTGGTCCGGGTGCCGCGCGGACCAGTATGGAAGAATGACCACTCGCGGGCGCAGCTCGCGCAGAATGCGAACGATCTTTAGACGATTCTCCCAATTATTTTCTACTCGCCCATCCGGAATATCGAGAGCATCGCGCCAGCTCACACCGAGAATGCGGGCCGCCTCTGCCGCCTCGGCGGCACGTTCGGCCGCACTACCGCGCGTACCTGCCTCACCTTGCGTCAGGTCAAGAATCGCGGTGGAGTGGCCGAGCGAGCGCATGGCCAGCAGCGTTCCGCCACATGTCTGCTCTACGTCATCCCGGTGCGCTGCAATTGCGAGAATATCTGGCACAAGGGCGTCTCCGTGCGCGCGCTGCCGCGCGATGCAGCCCGGCTAGTAGGTCGTGTTGTCGCCGTCACTCGGCGCATCCATGTAGGCCACGTCGTATGCGGTGCCCTGTACGGTCACGTTTGAGTTGTCCCGCTGCGAGCCGTCCGCGGTGTTGTAGATGTAGACCTGCCCGCCCTCGGCCGTATAGGTCTTGCGCAGGCCCACTACCGGCGCAATGCCGGTTGCGTCTCCACGATATGCCATCACTTTCACTGCGCTGGTTGCGGTGTTGAACAGCGTCAGGCAGCCAAAGGCGACCCCTGCGCCGGACTGCGTCTGGCTCTGCTTGTACCGCTCTCCCTGCTCGCAGTACTGCGAGCCGATCCAGAGGCTGTTGTCATCGCCCAGGGCCATCTTGATGTGATCGCCGTCGCTGATGGAGTAGCTGCTGGTGACCTGGTTCGTCGTGATGTTCAACACGCTTAGGTTCCCTGCAAAGAGGCCGTCAGGTTGTCTCTGCTGTCCAGCAATGTACAGTGTGGTGCCGTTAAAGATCGCATTTGTCGAGCCGCCGGGAAGGGGTATCGTCTGCTGTGCAACGAGCGCGATGCCGCTTGCACCGTTGGTGTTCGTGTTCAATGCGGAGCTGGTGATCGGAATCGTAGTCACGCCGGCGGCGGCACCTCCGCACTCCGGGCCGCAATTCAACACATAAGCAGTTGCGCCGTCTGGAGTAAAGACGGCCTTGATGGGCCGGTCAAAGCTGCCGCCGCCCTGCCTCACCGGCACGACGCAGTAGACCGGCAGGTTCTGCGGTTCGCAGTCCGCGGAGGGTCCGTTGCCGAAGTCGTAATGCGGATTGTTGATGGCCGCCGCCTGCTGCGCAGTGGTGAGCAGCACCAGGCTGTAGACCTGGTCGGAGTTCTGTACGAACGCCAGCACCACGGTACCGCCTGGATTAACGGAGACGCGGTAAACGCCCGGCAGGCTCAGGTAGTAAGCGCCGTTCGTACGGCGGTCCACCACCGTCAGCACGCGCGAGGTCTGATTTGCCGCGTAGACATAGCGCTGGTCACGCGTGATGAAGATGCTGGACGAAAGACCGACCAGGTTGCCCACCGCTCCGGCGCTCTTCTCCTGGCCGTAGTCGACGAGCTGAAAGCCCCCATCCCCGGCGGAGTAAACCGCGCCGGTCTGCTGTTCCGGCAGGTTTTGAATGGTGACCGGCAGCTTGCCCGAATAGCCGGAGACACTGAAGATCGGAATTTTATTGTTGAAGCTGTGGCGGACGTCGTAAAAAGCATCTTCAAACTGCAACGTACCCTGGGCGAACGGGCTGGGGTTCTGGATGGCAACGAGAACACGATTGATGACACCGCTCGGCGGCAGATTTCGTCCGGCGAAGTAGAAGTTCTTCCCACAGGCCGTTAACAGAAACGAAAGGGCAAACAGCGCACTGAACACGCAGGAAATACGCAGGTAACTTCTCTTCTTCAAAACCTTCAACCTCAAAGCTGGCGGAAAACCGCTGTTTCGTGGGAAGACAAAGTATAACAAAGCACTCCGCCCGGAGAGCGGCACGGCGTGGCTGGTGCCCGGCGAGGAACTCGCTTAGCATGACGTTTAACCATGACGGCGCGACTGAAAGACATGCTTGGCGATGCTCCCGTGCTCTGCGACGGCGCGATGGGCACAATGCTCTATGGACGTGGCGTGTTCATCAACCGCTGCTATGACGAGCTGAACCTGTCCCAGCCTGAGACGGTCCGGTCCGTCCACGAGGAGTACCTTCAGGCAGGCGCAGAGGTCATCGAAACGAATACTTACGGCGCGAACGCCTTTCGCCTGGTTCGTTATGGTCTGCAGGACCGCGTGCGCGAGATCAACGAGGCAGGTGCCAGGCTGGCCCGGCAGGCCGCGGCGCAGCTTGCGGAGAAGCAGGCGGGCAGGGCGTGGGTGGCTGGCTCCATCGGCCCGCTGGGTGTGCGCCTGGAGCCGCTGGGCAAGACGGGCCTGGAGGAGGCTCGCGCAGCCTTTGCCGAGCAGGTGCGCGGCCTTGCAGCCGGCGGTGTGGACCTGCTCCTCATCGAGACCATGCCCGCGTTGAACGAGGCGGAGCAGGCGCTGGCCGCAGCGCGCGAGGCCGCAAGCGACCTGCCAGTGGTGGTGATGATGACCGTGGACGAGGAGTCGAACTGCCTGGACGGCACCTCCCCCGAGATAGCGGCCTCGCGCCTGACCGCCTGGGGCGCGGATGCCGTGGGCGTAAACTGCAGCACGGGTCCGGCCACCGTGCTGAGCGCGGTGGAGTGCATGGCCGCCGCCACGGACCTGCCGCTGGCCGCGATGCCCAATGCGGGCATGCCGCGAGCAATTGATGGCCGTAACATCTATCTCTGCTCGCCGGAGTACATGGCCAGCTTTGCGCGCAAGTTTCTCAAGGCTGGCGTGCAGATGCTGGGCGGCTGCTGCGGCACCACGCCGAATCACATCCGTGCAATGAAGTCGGCGCTGCGCGCCAACATTGCACAGAAGAGCAGCGGCGTCCGGGTGGTGCGTGAGCCGATCCTGACGGAGACGCCGCCGCTACCGCTTGAGCAGCGCTCGCGCCTGGGCCGGATGGTGCGGCAGGGCGAGTTCCTCACCCTGGTGGAGATCGTGCCGCCGCGCGGCATAAGCTGCCGCAGGGAGATTGAGGGCGCAGGCATGCTGGCGGCGCTCGGCATCGACGCCATCAATGTACCCGACTCACCGCGCGCCTCGGCCCGCATGAGCGCACAGAGTCTTTGCATCCAGATCCGACAGCAGGCGGGCGTGGAGACGGTGCTGCACTACACCTGCCGCGACCGCAATGTGCTGAGCATCCAGAGCGACCTGCTCGGCGCCTCCTCGATCGGGCTGCGCAATATTCTCTGTCTCACGGGCGATCCGCCCAAGCTGGGCAACTACCCTGATGCCACTGCGGTGTTTGATGTGGACGCAATCGGCCTGGTGAACATTGTGCATCGGCTCAACCACGGTCTGGATGTTGGCGGCAATCCCATCGGGGAGTCGACAAACTTCACCATAGGCGTGGCGGCCAACCCCGGTGTGCCTGACATCGACAATGAGATCCGCCGTTTCGCTTACAAAGTTGAGGCTGGCGCAGAGTACGCAATCACGCAGCCGGTCTTCGATCTACGGATATTGGAGAGCTTTTTGAAGCGCGTGGAGAGCTTTCGCATCCCCGTGATTGCAGGCATATGGCCGCTCACCAGCC
>CAYQYM010000136.1:0-6774 GCA_964421715.1 uncultured Acidipila sp. | reverse complement strand
GTTGTGAGAGCAGTCTTGGAAACGATGCGGGAGAGCTGGCTCTAAAGATTGGGCAGGTGCAGGAACACATGGGAAAGTTTGCCCCGGACGGCCGGCGCCAATGCAGCCATCGTGACCACGGAGCCGGGTGTGGACGAGAGTGTGATCCGGGTGCGGACATAGCGCCACACCACCCAGCCCAGCCCCACGATCACCACCAGCAGCAGGAAGACTCCCGCCCACCGCAGCCGCAACTCCGGCCTTGCATCTTCCGCTGTCCGGCTTCGGCTCACGTTTTCCGCGAACTCGACCCAGTTCACGTCATCGTCCTTCATCTGGCCGCTCGAGCGGTACGCCTCCATAAAGCTGCGCACCCAGGGCTCCTCGTCCAGGCCAACCACGCGCGCATAGCTGCGCACAATGCCCTTGTTGATCACGCCGCCGGGCAAAGCCGCAAACTCGTTCTGCTCCAGCGCGCGCAGATGGCGGGCGTTGATCTTGGTCGCCTCGGCTATCGCCTCCAGTGCGACCCCCCGCGACTCCCGCTCTCTCCGCAATTGTTCGCCGAACTCAGCCATGCGCTCTCACCTGGCTACATTCCCAAAGCCACACCATAGTGCGTCCATCGGTAACACGTCAAAAACAAATCAGAAGAACCTGTTTATTTTCAGTTACTAGAGTTTTAAATTGCACCGTGTAAGGTCTATTTCGGGCCAGCTTAGCTCCTCGCCCTGGGCCGCCTCTGCCGCTTTGCTATGCTCAGTTACATGTCTGCACACGTAACTCGGGACGGCACTTCCTCAAGCCGAAGCCCCTTCCGGACAGACGCATGAACAAGCTCGTTGCCGGAAATCTGCTCTACCGCCCCATCCGCACCTTGATCAGTGTGCTCGCCGTCGCCATTGAGGTCGTGATGATCCTTTCGATCGTCGCCATTATGGTCGGCATGGTCAACGACCAGAAGACACGGACCAGCGGCATCGGCGCGGACATGATCGTACGGCCGCCGAACTCCAGTTTCATCTCCGCCGTCGGCGGAGCGCCCGTCCCGGCGCGGATTGCTACTGTCCTCGGCAGGCTGCCCCACGTCGTCGTGGCCGCCCCGGTCATCACCGACCTCAGCACCGCCGGCGCGGTAGAGACCATCTGGGGGATCGACTACGACAGCTACAACGCCCTGCGACCCTTCAAATTCCTGGCCGGCACGCCCTTCCAGGGGCCAAATGACGTCATCGTCGACGACTTCTTCGCCCGTGCCGATCACGGCCACGAAGTCGGCGATACGATCCAGGTCAAGGCTCACCCCTTCCGCATCTGCGGCATCGTGGCACACGGCAAGGGCGGCCGCAAATTCGTTCCCATCCAGACGCTAGGCTCGCTGGTCGGCTCTCCCGGCAACGCCTCGCTTTTCTACCTTAAGAGCGACGACCCGGCCAACCAGAACGCTATCCGGGAAGAGATTCACTCAACTCCTGGCCTCGCGCAGTACCAGGTGCAAACGCTTGAAGAGTGGATGTCCCTGATGACTCCATCGCACCTGCCCGGCTTCAATATCGCGCTGCGCGTTGTCATCAGCATCGCCATGATCGTCGGCTTTCTCGTCATCTTCCAGTCCATGTACACGGCCGTGATGGAGCGCACCCGCGAGATCGGCATCCTCAAATCCCTCGGTGCGTCCAAGGCTTACATCGTCCATGTCGTCCTGCGTGAAACCGCACTCCTGGCCGCGCTCGGGATCGTGCTCGGGCTCGTCCTTACCCAGCTCATAAAACTGCTCATAACCTACAAGTTCCCGACGCTGACCTTTCAACTCACCTGGGACTGGCGCCTGCGCGCCTGCGTCCTGGCCTTCATCGGGGCCATTGTCGGCGCGCTCTACCCGGCGCTTAAAGCGGCGCGGAAGGACCCTATTGACGCGCTCGCCTACGAGTAAGGCGGCATCCGAGCACCAGCATGCGATGGACCCGACCGGCAGCAACCCTCTGGATCGCCGCCCTGCTTCTGCTTTATGCGGTGCATTTTCTTCACCTCCGTGCCGACTTTCCCAACTTCTCGCCCTGGATGGACTATGCGAAGTACACCGACGAGGGCTGGTACGGCAACGCCGCCATCCGCCACTACCTTTTCGGCCGATGGTTCCTGCGCGGCGACTTCAACCCTGCCGTGGCCCTGCCCATCTGGCCGCTGATTGAGGCCGTCGTCTTCTACTTCACCGGAGTCAGCCTCGCCGCCGCACGCGCCCTGGAATTAGGCATCCTTGCGCTCGACCTGCTCGCCCTCTACGCGCTCATCCGCCGCTTTGCGCCTGCATGGGCCGGCCTGCTCGCCGTCACGCTCGCCCTCTCCAGCGCCTACCTCTATTGCTTCACCCGGCTCGCCATCCTGGAGCCTCTCATGTTGCTCTGGATTCTCTCCGCGTGGCTGCTGCTCGTGCGTCTGCCCAAGGCAGGCTGTGGCCGCGCTCTTGCGCTCATCGTGACCGGCCTGCTGCTCACGCTGGCGATCCTTACCAAGACCACAGCCATCTTTCTGCTGCCGGCGACGGCCTGGCTGCTGTACCAAACCCAGCGGCGACGCTCCCCGGCAGCCGCCGTCGTCGTCGCCTGCAGCGCTGTTCTTCCATGGATCGCTTACTATCTCCTGCTGGTCCGCCCACACCACCTCGCCGATTATCGGTATCTGTTCGATGCAAACAGGTGGGTGCAGCCAGCCACTCTCTCCGGCTGGCTTGGCTCCTTCTGGTGGGCGCTGCACGGCATTCTCTGGATCGACCCGTGGCTGGTCGGCCTCACCCTGCTGCTGCTGGTCGCCTCCCCTGCCTCCTGGCGTAATCCGCTGGTGCAGGCAAGCCTGCTAGCCATCGCCGGCTACATCCTCTTCATCGGATGGCACAACAATCCGCAGCCGCGCTACTACGAAGTAGCCGCGCTGCCGCTGCTGTTGATTCTCGGCCTTGCCGCGGCGAATCTTTACAGTTTCCACAGGCTTCCCGCTCAACTCGCCGCAGCGGCCCTGCTGGTGCTCGCCGCCGTGAACACGGCCCGCGTCTACCGCTACGTTCGCCATCCCGAGTACACATGGATCAATGCAGCGCGCCGCCTCACCGGCTACATCGACCGGCACCCGGACGCCAGCCGCATGCTGCTCTCGATCAGCGGCGACGAGATATCTCTGATCACAGGCCTGCCCGCCATCTGCGACGACTTCGGCACCTTCGACCTGCCCTCGCGCATTCACACCTACAGGCCAGGCTGGTACGCCGCCTGGAACGAGATTGACCCCGGCACGCTCGAAGATCTGAAGACGCAGTACCGGCTGGAGCACGTTGCACGGTTCCACGCCTTTGACGACCCGGACCGGGACGTGCTCGTCCTCTACCGCATGCACCCGCTACCATCCGCACGCACGCACTACAACGAGGCTGACGAAACCCGCGAAAATCAGGGCAAGTAGCTGCGCGTTCCGGGAAACAGCGGGCGCGCTCGTCTGCCATCTCAAAATGCAGACCTTCTCACGCGTACTCAAACTTAACAATCAGCAGCGTCAACTCGTCATGCTGCGGAGCGTCGCCTGTAAACCGAAAACTGCTGCTTCCACCTTGATAAGCGCCCGTCAAGAGACAGGTGGCACACGGCCTGGTACACCTGGCCACGCAAGCCTGGAGGAGTAAGTTGCATGTAGCTCCTCCAGCCGAGAGAATTTAGTCGCGGCACCAATGGAGAGATCATCCGCCCTCGATCCGTACAGCTTTTTGCCTCCGGGATGAGCGGCATCCCTCTCGATCGCCGAGCGGCCTTCCCCCGTGCCAAAGCTACGCGGATCTTCGGGCCCCTCCTCCGCGGTCCCGATCCCCACCCGGATCCGGCCGTCTTCGACCAGCATGCTCAGAGCGGCCACTGCTGCCTCATCGTAGCGAATGCCGGCCAGCCGGCTCATAACCTCAAGCACATACTCCGCCGACATGGCTGCCTGATATGGCCGCGGCGTCGTCATGGCATCAAAGCTGTCCGCGACTGCGATGATCCGCGGCATTAGCGGAATATCCTCCCGCTTCAGGCCATATGGATACCCGCGCCCGTCCAGCGATTCGTGGTGCAGCTCGATGCCGGGAATCAGGTCCTGCAATGCCTCGATCGGGCGCAAGATCGCCGCTCCGCGCACGGTGTGCGCCTTCACGATCTCATATTCCTGCGGCGTCAACGAGCTGGTCTTGCTGGTTAGGCTGTCTACGACGGCCAGCGAACCGATGTCGTGCAGCAGCGCTGCCAGCCGTATGCGCTCAACTGCCACCGGTGCAATCCTAAGCTCCGTCGCAATCGCCACAGCGTATTGTGCTACCCGCTCCGAGTGCCCGCGCAGATAGGGCGTCCGCTCATCGACTGCCTTGGCGAACATCCGCACCAGCCCAGTAAAAGCTGCGTAGTTGTTAGCTGCGGCTGCTTCGGCGTCTTGCAAGGCTTCGAGATTTATGTCCTGCCGCCTGTTCAACTCCGGCCTGCTAGCTTCGGCTGAGCTCACCAGTCGACGAGTCAGCTCCCATCCAGCTCCTGCCAGCAGCGGCGCCATCACCAGCAACACTGCCAACTGAGCATGGGCCAGCATTCGCGCATGCTCCAGCCAGGTTACGCCTGCAGCTCCAACCAGCACACCGGTCCACGCACCGGCCAGCGCAGCAGTTGTCACCTTCCCTTGAACCAGCTGCATCTTCAGTTTGCTCTTCATCGGCAGCTCACTCTTTGGCTTGGAAGCGGGAGTGTAGCCAGAGTATTCCTGCTGCCGGACTTCCGAAGTCCCACAAAAGTCGCAGAAACTCTCACAGCCACACTCTGCTGCCGCCCCCTGACCCCGGTTTTTACAGCTCACATGCCAGTTCTGCGGCGGTGTACCGAGACCCGCGGCACGACAACGCAACTCAAGCTGAGCGCAACACTGCCGTCCATCATTGCTTTTTACCACTCCCGAAGCTGGATGCGTTCGCTTTGCTCAAATGGAACCATTTCCGTGCCCAGTTGTGTTGCCGGGGCTGTTCCTCGCCTTGGGCGCGGTCGATCTCTACCCGAAGAAGTATTGCAGCCAGCTATGCAAATCAGCAGGATTGCAATCGCACTTGCGCCAGTCGAGTGCCAGCAAATCACCATAGGACTCGATTTAGGCTCTTGCGCTTCGCAACGGTTGCGGCTATCAGTGTGTTCATACTTCTGTAACAAGCGAGAGGTCCGCGATGATGCCACAGCAAAATACGCTTCGCCAACTCTTCCACGAGGTCGTCTTCGACTGCTACCAGGAGCATCTCGGCATGGATGACGCTGAGCTCTCCAGCTACGTCGCTGACCTGCTCACCGAGTTCACCCGCGCGGAAAACCTCTACCGCATCCGCGACGCCCAGGGCCGTCCCTTGCGCGAGGTGGACCAGATGCTAGCCGCCTCGGACCCAGTCCACGGTCCGGCGCGCTCCTTTGACGCCGAGCGAACGATCCGCAAGCACATCGGCGACTACGCTCTTTTCTGCACTGGCATGTACCCGGAGGGCAATCACGCGATGCTCGAGATGGTTCACGCCGGCAAGGAGAGCTATTACATCGTCTCCCAGTTCAATCTCTTTGAATATGCCAGCGAAGCACCGCTCTTTGCCCGGCTCGCTGAATCCTTCGAGAGCTGCATGTTCGGCCTGAACAAGGTCCGCAGCGAACTCGACCGCCGCTTCCCCGGCTCTCCCGGCAGCATGCCCTCGAACCACACTCCCAGGCGGCTCATGTAAGCACGCTGTCTCAGCTGGGGTATTTTCGCTCGAGCCGACCTCTGCTCTTCCAGCGCTCACCGGCTTTTTCTGGCGTCGTTCAAGGCGAGCCACCGGCGACTCTCCCCTCCCTCAGCCCCCCAAGCGTATAGTGTTGTTGGCAACAGGCGGCATCCCCGAGCGGAGCCGCACTGGAGATCACGCATGAGCCTCACCCAGTTCCGCGCCGGAGAATCCCCCGACCGGGTCACCCTGCAGACCCTCTCGGAAAAAAAACGCGTTAGCCGTCCAATCGCCGCGCTCACCGCCTATGATTACGCCACCGCCCGCATAATCGACGAGGCCGGCATCGACCTTATTCTCGTCGGCGACTCGCTCGCCATGGTCGTCCTGGGCCACGAAACCACGTTGCCTGTCACTCTGGACGAGATGCTGCACCACACCCGCGCCGTGCGCCGCGCCGTTCGCCGCGCCATCGTCGCGGCAGACATGCCCTTCGGCTCCTACCAAGGTGATCCGCAGGTGGCCATCGCGAATGCAGTGCGCTTTGTGAAAGAAGGCGGTGCGGAGGCGGTCAAGATCGAGGGCCCACGCGCCGAGCTCACCGCGCGCCTTGTCGACGCAGAGGTCCCCGTCATCGGCCACCTGGGACTCACACCGCAGTCGGTTAATCGCATGGGCGGTTACAAGGTCCAGGGTAAGACCGCCACCTCGGCCGGGCAGCTAGTCGAAGATGCCATGGCGCTGGAAGGCGCAGGAGCCGCTGCCATCGTGCTCGAGGGCATGCCCCGCGAGACGGCAGCAGACATCACCCGCGCCCTGCGCATTCCCACCATCGGCATCGGGGCAGGACCGGAGTGTGACGGTCAGATCCTCGTCTTCCATGACCTGGTCAATCTCAGCTTCTCCCGTCCCGCAAAGTTCGTTCGTCAGTATGCCGATGCGGCTACACTCTTCCGCGAAGCCATTGCAGGCTACGCGCGCGATGTCGCATCGCGCAGATTTCCTTCAGATGCCGAGAGTTATCATATGCCCGCAACCGAGCTGCCTTCGAAGCG
>CAYQYM010000135.1:0-6789 GCA_964421715.1 uncultured Acidipila sp. | reverse complement strand
GCGTCGAGTTTGCCGTGCTGGGCCTGCTCGCGGGTCTGGTCGGCGTTATCTTTGCTAACCTGCTCGCACGCGTGCTGCTGCACAGGCTTGATGTTCCGTTTCACTACGCGCCGGCCGCCAGCGCCGTGGCTCTATTTGCCGCGGCGCTGCTGGCCGTCGTGACCGGCTGGGCCGCGAGCTTCCGCATCCTCGGCCAGAAGCCGCTGGAGGTTCTGCGCGAGGAGTAGCGCTCAACCCGCTAGCTTGCAAGGGTCCTCCGCGTCAAATCTCCTCGGCGCCCCCGGCTGCTTGCGTATCCTTCGAGAACCTGCTGACGAGCAGTGGCATCACAAACAAAATCGCGAAGACGGTCGTCACCATTCCGCCCACCACCACGCGGGCAAGTGGCTGCTGCGCCTGCGCGCCAATGCCGTTTGAGACCGCTGCCGGCATCAGCCCGAGCCCGGCCGCCATGCAGGCCATCACCACCGGACGCATCTCGTCCAGCGCGCCTTTCTCCAGCCCAGGGTCACGACCGTTTTCGCGCTGCGCGCGCCGAATGCCGGAGAGAAAGACTACCGCGCCCAGGGTCGCCACCCCGGTGAGCGAAGTAAAGCCCACCGCGGCCGAGATGCTGAACGGCGTACGCGTGAAGAAGAGCGCCATCACGCCGCCTATCGCCGCAAAGGGCAGCGTGCCCAGCACAATCAACGCATCCCCCCAGGTGCGGAACTGGATGTAGAGCAGCACCAGGATAATCACCAGGCTGATGGGAATGATGAGCGCGAGCCGCCGCTGCTCCTTCTTAAGGCTGTCGAACTCGCCGGCCCACGTGTAGTTGTAGCCCGGGGGCAGCTTCACCTTGTCCGCCATTTGCTGCTGCAGGTCCTGGATCGTGCTTGCCAGGTCGCGGCCCCTCACGCTGAACTTGATCGGGATATAGCGCCGGCCCTCTTCGTGATAGATCATGAATGCGCCATCGCGAATGGTCACCGTCGCAATCTGGGCCAGCGGCACGCGGCTGCCGTCCGCGGTCGGCAGCAGGATCGACCGGATCGCATCCGGACTGCTGCGGTACTCGGCAGGGAAACGCACCACCAGGTCGAAGCGGCGGTCGCCTTCGATAACCTGCGTTACCGGCGAACCGCCCACAGCGGCCTGCACCGTTGCGTTGACTTCGCTTGAGGTCAGGCCGTAACGGGCGGCGCGCGCGCGGTCAATCTGCACCAGCAGGCTCGGCTGTCCGCCCACGCGGAGGACACCCACGTCCGCCACGCCCTTTACCGATGTCATCACGGACGCGATCTGGCTGGCCAGCTTCGTCAGCTCGTCTAAATCATCGCCGAAGAGCTTCAGTGAATTTTCGCCCTTTACGCCGGACATGGCCTCTTCTACGTTGTCCTGGATGTTTTGCGAAAAATTCATATTCATACCGGGAACGGTCGAGAGGTGATGACCTATCTCGTTGATGAGTTTCTCCTTCGTCATGCCTGGCCGCCACTGGCCGGGGGGCTTCAATGTCACCGCAACCTCGATGTCATTGAAAGTCACAACATCCGTACCGTCGTCGGGCCGCCCCATCTGCGAAACCGTCTGCGTCACCTCGGGCGATCTTGCAATCTGCGTTCGCAACTCGTCGGCAATCTTTGCCGATGCGCTGAACGAGATGTCCTGGGGCAAAGTCGCGCGAATCCAGAGATTGCCCTCTTCAAGCGGCGGCATAAACTCACCACCTACGATCTCAAAAAGCACAACGGTGAGGAGCAACCCGCAGGCGGCGATGGTCCAGCCCAGCCTGCGGTGCCGCAGCACGTAGTGCAACCCGCGGTCGTAATGCCGGCGCAGGAAGCCGCTCAGCCATGTATCCGTATGGCTGTTCTTCATATCCTTGGGCGCGGCCAGGGAGCCCAGCACCGGCGCAAATACCAGCGCAAAAATCAGAGCGCCTGTCAGCGCAAAGCCATACGTTACGGACATGGGCGCGAAGATCTTGCCGGGCACGCCCTGCATCGTAAAGAGCGGGATGAACGCGACCAGGATGATCAGAGTGGCAAAGAGCACGGGCTTGGCGGCATCGCCTACACCTTCCACGATCAGATCGCTCGTCTGTTCGCCGTGTAACCGCCGCGTCAGCTTGCGGTAGATGCTCTCAAGCACCACAATCGACGCATCGACGAGAATGCCAAAATCGATCGCTCCAATCGAAATGAGATTGGCCGAGTGCCCGGTAAAGACCATCATCGCAAAGGCGAACAACACGGCGAAGGGTATCGTAATGGCGGCGATGAACGTGATGCGCAGATCGCCCAGCATGCTGAGCAGCACCAGTGTCACCAGCACCAGTCCGGTGATGATGACGTGCCTCACCGTGTGCGTGGTCGTGTCAATCAGCCTGGTACGGTCGTAGATGGTGCTGATGTGCATGCCCGGCGGGAGCAGGCCGCCTGTGTTCAACTCGTGAATCTTTTTCTTAAGCGCTTCGAGCGCCGGTAAAGACTTCTCTTCTTTTCGCAGCAGCACAATGCCAATCACCACATGGGACTGGCGATCGCGCCCCACCTTCCCCAGGCGCGGCTGGTAGCCCTCCTTTACCGTGGCCACATCGTTCACCATCACCGGTGTGCCGTTGTGCTCGGTCACCACGACGGAGCCGATGTCCTCGAGCGTGTGCAGCATGCCGATCGACCGCACGTTGATGCTCAGGTCGCCCAGCGGCAGGTAGTTGCCGCCTGCGTTTGCATTGCTGTTGCCCAGCGCGGTCACCACCTGCTGCAGCGTCACCCCCAGCGCCTGCAGCTTCGCCGGATCCGTCTCGACCTGGTACTGCCGCGTGGTGCCACCAAAGGTCGTGATGTCGATGATGCCCGGCACCTGCTTCAGCTCGCGCCGGACCAGCCAGTCCTGCGTGGCCTTCAGCTCGTTCAGCGAATATGCCGGTCCTTCAAGCTGGTAGCGATAGATCTCGCCGATCGGCGACCAGGGTGAGAGCTGCGGCTGAAGATTATTCGGCAGGCTCAGCGTCTGCAGCCGGTTCAGCACCTCCTGCTTGTCACGGTAGTAGTCACTGTCGAAGCTGAAGTAGAGCTTCACATCGCTCAGCCCGAAGATCGAGATTGAACGCACGGAATCCAGGTGCGGCGTGCCGTTCAGCGTTGTCTCCACCGGTACCGTAACCTGCTGCTCCATCTCTTCGGCAGACCACGAAGGGTTCTGCGTAATGATCTCCACCAGTGGCGGGGAGGGATCAGGGTACGCCTCGATGTCCAGGTGCAGAAATGCCGCAATTCCCACGGCCAGCGCCGCTATAAACAGGATCAGCACAATGGCGCGGTACTGCAGCAGCGTGTCGATAAATCTCTGCATGCTTTAGTCTCCAGCCGGCGCGCGCAGCAGCGCGGCCCCGGTCGTCACAATGCGTTCGCCGTCCTTCAACCCGCTGGTCACGATAACCTGCTTATCCTCGATCCCGCCCGTCGTCACTCCGCGCTGCTCATATTTCCCGTCTGCCGCCTGCACAAAGACGATGCTGCCTGAGCCCTCATGCACCACGGCCGTCGCCGGGACCACCATTGCCTCTACACTGCCGCGAACAATGTTTATCGTTGCGAACATCTCCGGCTTGAGCGCGTGGTGCGGGTTCGGCAGCACGATGCGCGCCTTGAACATGTGCGTGTTCACGTCAATCGCATCAGAGATGTTTGAGATGGTTCCGTGCAGCGTCTCTCCCGGATAGGCCGCCAGGTGTATCTCCGCCGGCCGGCCCACACGCACAGCCTCCAGGTCGCGCTCGAAGACATCTCCCAGCACCCACACGGTGTCCAGGTTCGCCAGTGTGGCGATCGCGGATGCATTGTCAAGCGACCGCTGCATCTCTCCGCCGGCTGTGCCGATGTCCAGCACGGCACCGCTGATCGGCGCCCGCAGCGGCGCCACGTCCGAAGTGCCTTCCGGCGAAAACCCCAGCATTTCGATGTGCTGCGCGGTGCGCGTCACCTCGGCATGGGCAGCCTGGTCGGCGGCCTGCAGGTCGTCAAAATCCCGCTGCGCAAGCACCTCGTGCTGCAACAGCGCACGTGCGCGATCCAACTGGCGGTCGGCGCGGTCGGCCTCGATCTTCGCCTTTTGATATATCGCTCGGGCCTCGGTGACGTCTGCGCTTTGAATTGTGCCAATCACCTCACCTTTCGTGACCTCCTGCCCGGGGCGGACCTTGAGTTCCAGCAGCCTGCCGGCGATCTGCGAAAACACATGCACCACGCGGCCCGGGTCGGGCTCCACCCGCGCCGGCAGCATGACCGTATCCGTCACCTTTTGCGCATGCACCACGGCAGTCTCAACCGGAGACTGCGCGGGCTGCTGGTCAGCCTCGGTTGCAGCCTTGTGTCCGCAACCCGCCGCCATCAGCAGCGCGGCGCAAAAAAGAATTGGCATTCGTCTCATGGAAGCACCTCGGTTGCAGTTGCAAAGCTGAGTTGGTGAAGACTGAGCCAGACCTGCAGGTTCGCATTCAACGCGTCCAGGTTGGTCTGGCGATATTCCTCCAGCGCGTTCAGGTAGTCGAGAAGCGTGCTGCCCCCATGCCGGTAGCTGAACTGCAGGTTGTCCCGCACATGCGTAGCCTCTTGCAGGTAGTGGCCGTTGTAGCGCCCAGCCAGCGCCAGCGCTGCCTGGTAAGCAGCCCACGCCTGGTCCACATCGCTCGTCACCTGGTTGTGGGCCGCCGCCTCGGCAAAGCGGCTGGACTGGGCCTCGTAGCGGGTGCGCGCCTTCTCGCCCTGGTTGCGGTCAAAGATGCGCAGCGGGATATTCAACTGGAACCCGGCCGTATCGAATATGCCGACGCGCTCATATTCGCCGCCAATCGTCGGGTCGGTGGTGCCATACGCCTCCGCCAGCTTGACGCTGTCGTCGGCCAGCAGCACGGACTGGTGCGCTGCGCGATAGTCGGGCCGCGCGGCAAGGGCCTGCTGCTCCAGTGTTGCCAGGTCCAGGTTCAATGGCGGCGGCGCAAGGCTGCCTGCAATGTCGAACGCCGCCGAAGGCCGCTCGTAGCCAAGCAGCAGCTGCAACTGGTCGCTTGCCTGCGTCAGCGCCAGCCGAGCGTTGTCATAGTCTGACTCGAACTGCGCCAGCTGCAGGTCAATCCGCTCATAATCGGTCGCACTGACGTCGCCGGCGTCGAGCCTTGCCCTGGTCAGCTCCACCGTCTTGCGATAGTCGTTCAGGTTGTCCTGGGCAATGCCGAGTGCGCCCTTGGCCGCAAGCATCTGGCTGAAGGCCTGCTTCACCGCCAGCACGGTCTGCCGCTCCTGGTCGTTGTACTGGCTGCGCGTCACCTCGGTTGTGTCCCGGGCCACATCCATGCGCCAGCGCCGCTTCTGCCCGCGCTCAAACAGCCGGCTCACGTTGCCGTTGTAGGTATAGGGGTTGGAAGGATTGTTGGCCGGCAAATTGACGTTTGAGCCCGATAGTGTGAAAGACGGGTTGACCCGGACTGCCGCCGATGCCTGAGCTGCCCTCGTGGCCGCAAGGTGCTGGCCTGCAGACTGCAGCGAGGGATTCCTGGCTTTGGCCAGCGCGACCGCCTGTTCCAGCGTCAGCGGAGCGGCGCTTTGCGCGCGCAGGCTACCGACGCAGTTCAACAGAACGCAGAGCGTAAAACACAGGGTCATCCACCGGCGACCCGGCAGTGCTTTAAAAAGGAGCCTTGACCACGCCGGTCCGAAGACACATCCGCCTAGAGGCGCAGGCAGAGACATAGACACATCCGTTCAGAGTTCAGAAAGCTTGCGAGATGGACTGGTGTTGAAGGGGGGAGATCAGGCGAGGGCCAGGCAGGGAGGCGGCCGCACGCTGCTTGCGCTGCTGTAACCGCTGGAACGCTGCAAAGGGCAGGCGCGCTCCTCGGCTTCGCCCAGTCGCTGCATACGCCCTGCACCCGCAAGCAGGTGCAGGACAGAAAGCAAGACCGGTGCTGCAGGATGATGAGTCGCGCCGCTTTCAGACGGGGTCAATGGCCCATCGCGCCGCAGCAGGTGCTCGGTCTCCGGTGGGTTGCTCATCGCTTGCAGGTCGTCTGTAAGCGAGACAACCGGCAGCAGGATGGCGATCAGCAGCAGCAGCGCTGCCGCCTGGCGATACACCTCTCCCGGCTCACGGTGACGCAGCCACAGCGCTACCAGCGCCACCGAAAGCGCCATCCAGCTAAGATTGAAGAGGATTTCCAAGTCTTTTCAGTGTAAACCTGCGCGATGCCTCGTGGCGGCACTTCCGTCCCCGGCTCCACGTTACGGCACGTGTGGTTTGACCACGGCATGGCCGCTGTTTATATTCATGAGAGCAGTTTCCAGCCTGAGCATTGCCCCCTCGTTCAATGGTAGGACAGCTGACTCTGGATCAGCATATCGGGGTTCGAATCCCTGGGGGGCAACCAAATGTCTGCACACGCGATGCCGGAGCACGTCATTCTTCGCCCCGCCTCACGCAGTATCCCTTTCGCACGCCTCAGCACGATCCAGGCCACAGAAAACCTGTAGTCCCCGAGTCAGACGTTCACCCAAATTTGCTGAATGTATGACTTAAGTGGCGGATATTCACCTGTAGGGTTAAACGTTGAACTTGAAGAAGAGCACGTCTCCGTCCTTAACTAAGTAATCTTTGCCCTCGGAGCGCAGCAGGCCTTTTTCCTTTACCGCCTGCTCTGTGCCGAGGCGGAAGAGATCATCCGAGGCATAGCAGTCCGCGCGGATGAAGCCGCGCTCGAAGTCGGAGTGAATGACGCCGGCGGCTTGCGGAGCCCTGGTGCCACGG
>CAYQYM010000134.1:0-6795 GCA_964421715.1 uncultured Acidipila sp. | reverse complement strand
CCCGTGGTCCCCTTGCCGCCGCGCTGTCCGCCTCCCGCGTACCGAAGGGCATCGACGCGTCTTGCAGTCACGTTCCCGCCGTGGTGCAGCGAGGCCTTCCTCGGAACGCCTGAAAGTAAAGCAAGCGCTGCAGAGTTTCATCTCACGGCATGCTTGTTTACCAGTGCCTCGCGGCATTGGTAGTATTCCGGTCGGCCCCCGGACACTTCCTCTTCCCATCCCGTGGGCCCACGGAGGCTTCTTCTGCATGGCTCTCTCGTTTCTCGACCGCGATCATTCCGTTGCTAAGCCAGGCTATAGCCGCTGGCTCGTTCCGCCGGCTGCTCTGGCCATTCACCTCTCCATCGGGCAGGTGTACGCCTTCAGCGTCTTCAAGAACGCGCTGCTCGCCTATGGCGCAGCCAGCGGCAGCGCCTGGAGCCTCAAGGAGATCGGCTATATCTTCTCACTCGCCATCGCCGTGCTTGGCCTTTCCGCAGCACTCTTCGGCAAGTGGCTTGAAACCGCCGGCCCGCGCAAAGCGATGTTCGTCGCCGCACTCTGTTTTGGCTGCGGCTTCCTCATCGCCGCCGAGGGCGTCACACTGCACTCGCTCGCAGTGATCTACATCGGTTATGGCGTGATCGGTGGCATCGGCCTGGGACTCGGATACATCTCGCCGGTTTCGACGCTGATCAAGTGGTTTCCTGACCGGCCAGGGCTGGCCACCGGACTCGCCATCATGGGTTTTGGCGGCGGAGCCATGATCGGCTCTCCCCTCGGAACCCGGCTGATGGCCTTCTACAAGGCCTCAGGCCATCAGCCCATCGCGCTCACCTGGGTCACCATGGGCGTGCTCTATTTCCTCTTCATGATGTTCGGCGTGTTCATCGTGCGCGTGCCCGCGCCAGGCTGGAAGCCGGACGGGTGGGTGCCGAAGACCAGCTCCAGCGCGCTGATCACAAGCCACAACGTAGATGTGAACGCGGCATCCGGTACAGTGCAATTCTGGCTGCTCTGGGTGGTTCTCTTTCTCAACGTCACAGCAGGCATCGGCATCCTGGAGCAGGCCGCGCCCATGATCCAGGACCTATTCAAAGGCCACGTTACACCGGCCGCCGCCGCCGGATTCGTCGGCATACTCAGCCTGTTCAATATGGCCGGGCGCTTCTTCTGGGCCTCCACGTCCGACTACATCGGACGCAAGGCTACCTACCTGATCTTCTTCTCGGTGGGCGCGGTACTTTACTATTTCCTTCCCTGGACCGGCACGCATCACATGAACTCCGTACCGCTGTTCGTCATCATCGCCGGCATACTCATCAGCATGTATGGCGGGGGCTTCTCCACCATCCCTGCCTATCTCAAGGACCTCTTCGGCGGCTACCACGTGAGCGCCATCCACGGCCGCCTGCTCACGGCCTGGTCCACGGCCGGCATCGTCGGCCCCCTCATCGTAAACGGCATTCTTGACAGCTACGTGGCGCGGCATATTCCAAAGGAACAGGCCTACCCTGTCATCCTGCACATCATGGCAGCGCTGCTGGTAATTGGCCTGCTCGCGGACTTGCTGGTGCGCCCGGTCGCCCAGCGTTACTGGATGCAGCAGGAAACGACCCCGCTGGCCAAGGTCTAAAGGAGAGGATCAATGAACGAGACAAAGAAGAGTTCTCCGTTGCTCATACTCATGGCATGGCTGATCGTCTCTATCCCCACCGCATGGGGCGTTTACAACACGGCGCTCAACGCAGCCAAGCTGTTCCAGTAAGCAGCGACCGTTCGAGCTCCAGCCTGCCGCTAAAACCGATACGGGCGGCCCAGAGCCGCCCGTATCGTTCACCCCGTGGCTGCATCCGCATCGCAGCCGCTGGCTGCGCTCTGGGCGATCGCCCGGCCCATCGCCGCGGCAGTCTCCGCCAGCTCGGCGAAATCCTCCATCCGGCTGCGATGATTTGTATTCGCCACGCGGACGGCGTAGCGCTCCCCCAGCATTGTTCCCGAAACCACAAAACGTCCGGACTCCTGCAGCCGCAGCACCAGCTCGCGGTTGAGTGCATTCAGGTCTGTGGCAACGCCGGCATAACGGAAGCAGACAATGTTCATCGCGCGCGGCGCGAGCAGTTCCAGCTCCGCCGATGCGTGAACCAGTCGTTCCAGGTACTCCGCCTGCCGCATGTTCTGCGCAATCAGCGCGCCGTGCTCCCTAAGCCCGTGGACCTTCAGCGCCATCCACACCTTCAGCGCCTTGAAGCTGCGGGAGAGCTCGATGCCGCGGTCGGAAAATGCCAGGCCGCCGGCAAGCATGCCGCGCATCGCTGGCTCAAGATAGCTGGCCGGAGCAGCGAACGCCGCGCGGTGCAGCTCTGCATCCCGCACCAGGACGCAGCCTGCCTCGAACGGCAGGTACATCCATTTGTGCAGATCAAAGCCCAGCGAATCGGCCAGCTCAAGGCCGTCGACCAGCTGCGCATACTCCGGTGCAAACTTCAGCAGCGCCCCGAACGCGCCGTCCACGTGAAACCACAGGTCTTCCTCGCGGCAGAGCTGATGCAATACCCGCAGGTCGTCCACGGCCCCCGTGCTCACCGTTCCTGCATTGGCGATTACTGCGATAGGATGCAGCCCGGCCTGCCGGTCCGCGGCAATCTGCACACGCAGCGCAGCCGTGTTCACCCGGTAATCGCCATCGACGCCCACCTGCCGCAGCGCATGGCGGCCGAGGCCAAGCAGCTCCATCGACTTGCGCGCCCATAAATGCGTTTCGGCCGAGCAGTAGACCGTCATTTGCGGACGGCCCTGCAGCCCCTCCGCGCGAACATCGAAGCCCGCTTTCGCGTGCCGCGCAACCGCCAGCCCCAGCAGGTTCGCCATGGTGCCGCCGCTCGTCAGCAGGCCGCTTGTGCCCGGCGGCATGCCCATCGCCTCAGCCAGCCAGCGCAGCACCTGCTCTTCCACCAGCGCCGGAGCCTGGTTGCCACCCGCCAGGTGTGCGTTGAGGCCGGCAACAAGCATCTCCGCCAGCATGCCCACCACTGTGCCGTTGCCGCGCACCCAGCCCCACGCGCGCGGGTGCCGGTTAGCCGTGGTATACGGCACAACGTCAGTTACAAATTGACGATAGGCCTCCTCCACACTGGATGGGCCAAGCGGCAGCGGCTCATTGAACGCTGCGCGCACCCGCTCCGGCAGAGGCTGCCAGGCAGGCTGCTCGTTCAGAGTCTCGGTCTGATCAAACAGGTCGTCGAGCATGCGATGACCAAGCCTTCGCAGCTCTTCCCAGTCTTGCGGGTCAAGTGAAAGCTCAGACCGCGCGGATGAGGTCGTGGTAGCCATAGGTTTCTGGGTCCCGGGCCGCGGCATGCCGGCTCCAGGCGCCAGCATGAGTCTACTCCCGTACGCGGCCAGCCTGCAGCGTCAGGCGATCTGTTCATGGCGATACCCTTCCGCCTGCAGCGCCTCACGGATGGCCGCAATATGCTCTGACCCACGCGTCTCCAGCGTCACGTCAATTACCGTATCGCCGAGGTTCACGCCATAGTGGGCGCGATCGTGCGCGGTTTGCACGATATTGGCGCGCGCCTCGGAAAGAATGCGCGTCATCTGGTGCAGCGCGCCGGGGCGGTCCGTCAGGTGAATGCGCAGGCGCGTACGCCGTCCATCTTTTACCAGCCCGCGCTCGATAATCTTCGCCAGCAGACTAACGTCGATGTTCCCGCCGCAGACCAGCACTGCCACGCGCTCCGCGGTGAGTGATGTCTTGTGCTGCAGCAGCGCGGCCAATGCGGCAGCACCCGCGCCCTCAGCCAAGGTCTTTTCGCGTTCCAGCAGCACCAGGATTGCCTTGGCAATCTCCTCTTCATCGACTGTCACCAGCTCATCTACATATCTTTCCACCAGCGGGTGCGTCAGTTCGCCCGCGCGCCGCACCGCGATGCCGTCGGCGATGGTGACCTCCGCCGGAACTGTCACCGGTTGTCCAGCCTCGCAGGCGCGCAGCATCGAAGGCAGCCGCTCGGTCTGCACACCCACCACGCGTACCCCTGGGCGACTCTCCTTGATGGCGCAGGCAACGCCGCCGATAAGCCCGCCGCCGCCCACTGGCACGACGACCGCCTCCAGGTCCGGCACCTGCTCCAGCAGCTCGAGCCCGATGCTGCCCTGCCCCGCGATCACGGCCGCATCGTCGAATGGATGCAGAAAGGTCTGGCCGTCCTGGGCCGAGAGCCGCAGCGCCTCGGCGCAGGCCTCGTCGTAGTTGGCCCCGTGCAGGATGACCTCCGCGCCAAAGCCCGCCGTGGCTGAGACTTTGACTAGCGGCGTCATCAGCGGCATCACGATGCGAGCGCGAATCCGGTGACGCCCCGCATGGTAGGCCACCGCCTGCGCATGGTTTCCGGCGCTTGCGGCAACCACGCCCCGCTGCCGCTCCGCATCGCTCAGCAGGAGAATCCTGTTCAGCGCGCCTCGCTCCTTAAAGGCCCCGGTGCGCTGCAGGTTGTCCAGCTTGAGGAAGACCTGCTGGCCGGTCATCGCGGAGATCTCCGCCGAATGGGGCGCGGGCGAGCAGTAGATGTCAGCGCGAATGCGCGCGCGGGCAGCGGTTACATCTCGAAGTGTGACAGCAGCCATGCTCGTTATTTCCTTTCCTTGCGGAAGATAAAAAGCCACCCGTCGCGCGTGCGAGGGTGGCTTTGGCTTACCTTCTGAACTTTGCCGTGCTGGCCTAGCCAGTCAAACCCGCGCACTCGCTCCTGTGGGAGCGGCTAATTCGCGCGATGGACAGGCTGTGGAGCATCGGATGAGGCTAATCACACCAGAGAACGGCGCGCACGTCAACCGCGGTCAGGCCACACGCTCGCCGGCGCGATAAACGCAGTGCGGGCGATGTCCGCCAAACCAGTAGGCGAGGTCGCGGTAGTCCTCGGCCTCATGCAATACAAAGTCCGCCGACTTGCCGGGTTCGAGCGAACCCGCCTCGGAGCCCAGGTCCAGGCTCCAGGCAGCGTTTATCGTGGCAGCAGTAAGCGCCTCGGCCGGAGACATCTTCATCTGCGTGCACGCGAGGGAAAGTATCATCGGCATCGCGAATACGGGAGAGGAGCCTGGGTTGAAGTCCGTGGCCAGCACCACCGGCAATCCAGCAGCAATCATCTCCCGGGCCGCGGGATACCGCTGCGATCCGATGGTATAAACGGAGCCCGGCAGCAGCACCGGCTGCACCCCTGCCGCTTTGAGCAGCGCGATCGAAGCAGGCGTCGTGTGCTCGAGGTGGTCCGCCGTCTTTGCGCCCAGGCGCGCGGCCAGCGCCGAGGCGCCGGAGTCGGTGAACTGGTCGGCGTGAATGCGAATCCCCAGCCCCAGGTCTCTGGCCGCGCGAAGCACGCGCTCCGCCTGGTCCACTGTGAAGACGCCCCGCTCGCAGAAAACATCGCAGTAGCGGGCCAGCCCGGCCTCGGCGATACGCGGCAGCATGTTCGTAACTACCTCTGATACGTATTCATCTGCCCGGCCGCTGAACTCTTCCGGCACCTCGTGCGCGCCCAGGAAAGTCGGCACCGTGCGCAGTCTCGTCTGCTCCGCCGTGTGCCGCACGGCAAGCAGAATCTTCGTTTCCTCTTCCAGCGAGAGCCCATAGCCGGATTTGGCCTCGACCGTCGTCGTGCCGAAGGATAAAAACCAGTGCGCGTGCCTTTCCCCGATGGCATTCAGCTCCTGCTGGCTGGCTGCGCGCGTGCTTCGCACGGTGGAGCGAATGCCTCCGCCGGCAGCCGCAATCTGCTGGTAGCTCACGCCCGCTGTGCGCTGCTCAAACTCACCTACGCGGCTGCCCGCGAAGATCAGGTGCGTATGTGCGTCCACAAATCCGGGCAGCACCGCGCGCCCGCCTGCATCCACGTTCTCCGCGTTTTGCGTTAGCGGCTCCACCTCGGCAGGCGGCCCCGCGGCGACGATCCGCCCCGCACGCACCAGCAGCGCCGCATCACGCACGATGCCCAACTCGGCCATCTCCGGTCCAGCACGGGGCCCCGCAGGGCCGCGCATCGTGACAAGCTGGCCGATGTGCGTGACGAGCAGGTCGCGGCGCAAGCTAGCGCCCCTCGCGCATGGGCACGCGCACACCATGCTCTGCCGCGAACCTCTCCGCCCGCTCGTAACCAGCATCCACGTGGCGCAGCACGCCCATGCCAGGGTCCGTGGTCAGCACACGTTCCAGCCGCTCGGCCGCAAGGTTCGTTCCATCGGCTACCACCACCATGCCCGCGTGGTGCGAGTAGCCGATGCCCACACCGCCGCCATTATGAATGCTGACCCACGACGCGCCCGCTGCCGTATTCACAAGCGCGTTCAGCAGCGGCCAGTCAGCCACTGCGTCCGAGCCGTCGAGCATGGCTTCAGTCTCGCGATGCGGAGAGGCGACCGAGCCTGCATCCAGGTGGTCGCGTCCGATCACGATGGGCGCCGTGATCTCGCCCGACCGCACGAGCTCGTTCATCGCCAGCCCCAGCCGCGCGCGCTGCCCGTAACCAAGCCAGCAGATGCGGGCCGGCAGCCCCTGGAAATGAATCCTGCCGCGGGCCAGCTCAATCCAGCGGCGCAGAGCGGCGTCCTCTGGAAAGAGCTCCAGCACCAGCCGGTCCGTGCGGTAGATGTCCTCCGGATCGCCCGAAAGAGCCACCCAGCGAAACGGTCCCTTGCCCTCGCAGAAGAGCGGGCGGATGTACTGCGGCACAAAGCCCGGGATATCGAAGGCATCTTCCACGCCGGCCAGCCGTGCCTGCGTGCGCAGGTTGTTTCCGTAGTCGAACACTACACTGC
>CAYQYM010000133.1:0-6825 GCA_964421715.1 uncultured Acidipila sp. | reverse complement strand
TCGCTCGTTGTCGCGAGGGTGGGCCCGTTGCGCGGCTCGCGCGTCAGATTGACGCCGCCGCCCAGGGTCAGGTTGTAGCCCTGGGCGCGCAGCTCGCGGCCAATCAGCGCGCCGTAGTCGCAGGCTGCCTGCGCATTCCAGCTCGCTGCAGAGCCGAGGTTCGACGGCAGCGCGGTGGAGTAGCGCCCGTTCTCCGCGCTCGAGCGCACGCCATAGGCGGCGTCGCTCATCTGGATCATCGGGATCCCGAGCCGTTCGACGCCAAGCACGAAGCCCGCTCCCCCGTTTCCCAGGTAGGCATTGGGCCGCGGCGGTCCCCAGCCTGGCATGCCGTTGCCATGCACAAGCGAGATCTTCTCATCGAGGGTCATCTGCTCTAGAACCATGCCGGCCCGCTCATCCGGCGAGAGGGACGGGTTCATCCAGGGCAGCCTAGCGATCTTCTCCTGCTCGGCGGTTTGAAGACGATGCTGCGCAACTGCGGGCAGAGCGGCGCAGCCGAGGGCAAGTACGAGGATGGAGAGGTGACGCATTTTCATCGCCCATAATAAACTGTTTTAGCTGGAGATGACGATGGTTGCCTGCGCCCGGTCTCTCGCCATGCTGGCCAGGCGTGAAACAGCAGCCGGCGGTCACGTTCCGCCTGGCCGGGAGAGCAGGCAACGAGGCTTCGTGCCTTATGCCTGGTGCAATCCAGGCGCAAGGCCGGACCATATCCAGACCGGCCTGCCCCTCCCAGCAAAATCTTTACTTCTCAGCGAGGCTTCGGGATGCGAAGATGTTGCCAATCTAAAGCATGAAGCGGCAGAAAACCCCCGGACGGAATCAGGGTTCTATGCAAGCAGGCAGGTAAAGAAGAAGAACCATGTGGTATCTGAGACTCCAGAGCGTGCTGAATCACCTCTCGCATCTGAGTGACTACCTTCCGGCGATCCTCATCACCGTCGGCGTCGCGCTGCTCATCGGCTGTGCCGTGGGCTGCGTCTGCACGCCATGTGAAGAGAAGGACGATCTGTTCCATCGCCACGTCACTTAGAAGAGGCGAGGTCTGAAGGCAGAACAGGCTGCGATGACGGGGCCTGCTACCGGCCTGAACGGCCACCAGAGGGCCCGCGCTTTCAAAGCTTGAACAGCTCCCGCAGCCGCTTCGTCTGAGCACGGCTTACCGGGATCTCCGTCTGCCTGCGGTCATCCATGCGCAGTTGATAGCTGGACTTGAACCAGGGCACGACCTCCTTGATGTGGTTGATGTTTACCACGAAGGAGCGATGCGCGCGCCAGAAGATGGACGGGTCCAGCAGGTCGAGCAGCTCTTCCAGTGTGCGGCACTTTGACTGGCCCTCCAGCAGGGGCGTTGCAACCGTGATGGTGCCCTCGTCGATCGACGCAAAGGTAATGTCTTTCTGGTCCACCAGCAGGAGGCGGCTTTGCGCCTGGAGCACGATTTTGCCGCTCTGCGGACGGGAGGACTGCTGCTCGATCAGCCGGAGCAGGTCGGCGATCTTCATGTCGCCGGTGACGGCTGCGGACAGGCTCTCTGCCGCGGACTGCTCCTGCTCGAGCTGCATGCGCTGGCGCGCGCGCTCAAGCGCCTGCAGCACGCGGGTGCGGTCAAAGGGCTTCAGCAGGTAGTCGATGGCATTCACATCGAAGGCCTTCACGGCATATTGATCGAATGCCGTGGCAAAGATGATCTGGGGAAGCGGGCTGCCGTCGCTTTCAAGCAGCTTGCGCAAGACAGCAAAGCCGTCCAGCCCGGGCATCTGCACGTCGAGGAAGACGATGTCGGGCTGGTGAGTGCGGATGAGGTCCACAGCCTCAATGCCGTTCGCGCCCTCGCCCAGGATCTCAACACTGCCCTCGGCATCAAGCAGGTACTTCAGCTCCTCGCGGGCCAGCTGCTCGTCATCGATGATGAGCGCAGTCATGGACATGATTTGCTGAGTATAGGCTGCCTGGCGCGCCCAGGGCCAGCGCCGCAACCGGACGTGGCTGCAGGGGCGCCGTTAGCTGCGGAAGGTCTGCAGCCTGGCCGGAGCGTTGTCCTCCGCAAGGTCGTGGCCGCAGTGTACACAGTAGAGGTCGGTCGTACGCACCGAGCGGTAGCACCGTCCGCAGGAGGCCGAGACCTGCCAGGCGCACTGCGGGCAGAAGTGATATGCGTTCTGCACCAGCGTGCTGCATGCCGGGCACGCGGTGAGCAGCGGCTGGCGCAGCAGGAAATAGAGCACCGCGCCGATGCCGGTGGGCAGCACCAGGCAGATCACAATCCACTGCCATGCGCTCATGCCGCGGCGCGCAGTGTCCCGGCTGATGTAGCCGATCATCAGCATGTAGAGCGAGCTCAGCAGGCTGAGGGACATGGCGAAGTAGATCCTGAGGCCGATGGGGGACGGTTGATGGTGGTGGTGCACCGGCAGCACGGCCCAGAAGATGTACTGCATGGCGAGGAAGGCGACGGCAGCTGCTGCAATCGACCAGCGCGGAATGAGCTTCAGCTCGTCTGCCGAGGGTTCGGTCTGCCCCGAGAATACGGTTCTGTTTGCCATTACGATTTGCCGTCCACCTGCTGCTGCGAGGCCGAGCGGCCCCGGAGCACGAGGACCAGGGCGGCCAGCACCGCGATGCACAGCCCAGCCAGCAGGTACATCACCATCATCTGTGTGTCAAAGACATGCTCTCCGCCCACCAGCTCCTCCACGGCGCCCCACAGCGCCGGTGTAAGCAGGGCGACGATGCCGCCCATCACAAGCGCGGCAAGAGCACCATTCCTCCGGCGATTGCCACGCCGATGCCGGCTGTCTTCCGCGGCGCGCGCCACGGCCCGTCGGGTGCGCTGGGTTATGGCGCGCTCGCGGTCGGCGTTGAGCCCTGCCAGCGACTGCAGAAGCTCCGGGTTCGGGTTTGTCATGCCCCCCTCCGCGTCGCCGCCCATGGCCGCAGCGCAGCAAGTCCGCGATAGAGGCGCGACTTTACCGTGGAAAGCGGTGCGCGCGTAACCTGCGCGATCTCCTCCAGCGACATCTCTTCATGGAAGCGCAGAATCAGCACCTCGCGGTTGAGCGGCTCAAGCTTCAGCAGTGCCTCGGCCACAAAAGCCGCGTCTTCGCTGGACCTGCACTGGTCGAACGGGCCAGACCCCTCGCTCGCCACCTCGAAAGGGCGGTCATCTTCGCCGGCTAGCTCCTCAAGGCTGAGCATGATGCGGCGGCGGCGCACGTCAATCAGCAGGTTGCGCGCGATGGTAAAGAGCCAGGTATCGAAGCGGGCGCGGCCGTCATACTGCGCGCCACGCTGCATCACGCGCATCCAGGTGTCCTGAAAGAGATCTTCGGCCAGCTCGCGTTCGCCGGTCAGGTAGAGCAGGTAGCGGAGCAGCCGGTGCTGATGCTCGACGATGAGCCGGTCCAGCAGAGCGGGATCCCCGCGCTTGAGGCCCTGCGCAATGGCTGCGTTTTCTCTCCGCGAGTCGGCGGCGGCGGATGCTGTAAGTGCCTGGACCGGCATGCTGCTCCTCTCTGGAAAATAGAGACGGCAAACATAGTGCAGGAGACGCGGGTTTCAGCGAAAAAGTTTATCCCGGGCCGCGTTTTAGGGCACTTTGCCCGAATTCCAGGCACCAAATGGCAGTTCACCATAAGTTTACGCCGGGATACAAAGTTTTCGACCGGAGTTGCGCAAAGATAAGAAATGGCGGGGGCTACTGCGGTGCCTGCTCCAAAAACTGGACCTGCTGCTGCGAAATCTTCGCCAGGCGGAACACCTGGAGCTGCGCCTGCTCGACAAGGTTTACCCGCACCGGCTCAGGGCTGATCACGGCGTCGCCGGCATCGAGGGCCGGCGCGCCGGTGAACGGAGAGCCCGGCAGCACAAGCCTGCCGTGCTTTTTCTGCTCGCCTGCCTGCATGCTGATGTTCTGTTCGCGCCGGTTGCGTACGATCGTGACCTGCACCTGCTGGCCCTTGTGCGTGTGGAGCAGCTTCATCCACTCGTTGCGACTGTTCACCGCGTCCCCGCTCACGCGTGTGATTACGTCGCCGGCGCGCAGCCCGGCGATGGCTGCAGGGCTGTTATCATCCACGCTGCACACCAGCAGGCCGGTGTTTGACTTCACCCCGAAGTAGTCTGCCAGCTGCGGCGTGATCGGATCCACCTCCGCGCCCACGTAGAGCCCGCCCGGAGTGAAGACGCCGAGCAGGCTGCTGCCGAACCGGTGCGAGGAGCCATCAGCCGGAGCCGACGAGACGAAGCCTGTGGCCACCCCCGGCACCCTCTGTGGGCCTGTGTCCGAATCGGGGTCGGGAACGCTGAAGTGCCTGGACCAGGCGCGCTGCCGCACCTGCGCCTCATCGGCAAGCTTCACCGTGAAGCTCTGCATCTGGCCTTCGCGCATGACCGCCAGGGTGACGGTGTGGCCGGCCAGGGTGTCGTGGAGCATGTGCCGGAGCTGGTCCTGCGTGTCGACGGATCGGCCGTTCATCTCCACAATTACGTCGTGCGGCTGCAGCCCGGCCTGGTGGGCGGGGGCATCGCGGTCGACAAAGATGACCTCAGCGCCGCGCGCCGCCTTCAGGTGCAGCGCCTGCGCCCGGTCCGCGTCCACGTCGCCCAGCGTCACGCCAAGGTAACCCTGCACCGCGGCATGCAAAAGCATCTTGCCCACGGGCAGCCAGCCGGCCGCAGCCTGCGGCGCGGCGGCAAATCCAGCGCCGCAGCCCAGCATACCAAGGCCGATAATTCCCGCCAGACTTACAAGTTGCCTCATGGTCTACCGGCTCCCAATTGCGGCGAACCTTCGCCCTCGCACCAGGTCGTTCTCCGCATCCGGCGCTCTTTTGAGCGGCGCCGGTCCACATGTATTGTGACGGATGGAAGCGGCGGATGTCAGCAGCAGACTACCTGGCCTGCTCTTGACTGCACCGGCGCTTCCGCAGCCCCGCGGACACTTTACTGCACCTGCGGCATCTGGCTCAGCACCTGCTGGCTCACCGTCCGGATCTGCGGGTTGTCGTCCTGCACGGCCACCGTGTGCAGCACCTCGCGGACGCTCGAATCGGCCTCGACCGGGGTGAGCAGGCCAATGGCGGCCGAGCGCACCTTCGAGTCGCGATCGTTCATCACCGCCTCCAGCACGGCATCACGCACGCGTGTGTCTTCGGCGATGTATTGCGCGAGGCCCTCCAGCGCCTTCAGCCGGACGCCGGAGCTCTTGTCATAGCGCAGGGCTACCATTAGCGCCGTGCGCACCGGGCCGCCGTCGCACTGGTGGCCGGCTTGGCAGGCGGTCGCCAGCAGGTCCAGGCAATCGTCGCTGACCGCAGGGTTCACGCGGTTTTCAGCCCCTGCCAGCAGAAGCTGGCGGATGGCCGGGTCGTCGACCGAACCATGGACCGAGACCGGGACAATCCGGGTGTAGCGGACCTCGACGTCCTCGCTGCCGGGCTCGCGCACGATGCTGTTTACGTTGCCAATCTGCGCGGCTTCCTCGTCCAACTCGGGCAGGGCGCGAGACACTGCGAACCCGGCCTGCGGGACCGCCTGTGCCGCGGCCTGGTGACCGACCCGGTAACCGGCGTAGCCGCCTGCGCACAGGCCAAGTGCCAGTAACCCCAGCGTCAGACCGGGGGCGGCCACGAGCCGGGCAAAACTGTGGGACACTGCCTGGGACAGCCGAACCAGCAGGCTGCTGCGCGGCACCGCGTCGAGGGCTTCTTCCAGGCGCAGCCGCGCGCTCGCCAGCAGGTTGGCCGAAGGCTCCTCTACGGGGTAAAGCTGCATTGCCTTGTACAGCGCCTGGACGCTCTCCAGCTCGGCCCGGCAGGCCTCGCACTGTGCCAGGTGCTGCTCAAGCTGATGTGTGGTTGCGTCGGCCAGTTCGCCATAGACGGCCAGTGCGATGTTCTGTTGTGCCAGATCGCAGTTCATGGCTTTCAACTTCCTTTGCCTCTCGAAATGTTTGACGCACTGTCTCCGGCTCTGTGTTATGACTTGCGGACCGAATAACAGGTTGATGTCTGAAATTCAGCGAACCGAGGCGAGATTCGTCCTCAGCTTGCGGGTGGCGCGGAACAGCGTATTCTTGGCCGTCTCCTCGGTGGTGTGCAGCATCTCGCCGATGGTGCGCAGCTTCAGGCCATGGTAGTGCTTGAGTTCAAAGACCATGCGCTCACGCGGCGTCAGCTTATTGAGCGCCTCCTCGATGCGTCTGCCCAGAAACTTGCGGTCGAGCTCCCGGTCCGGATTCGCCCCGGCACGGATGTCCGAGACGTTGGCCAGCAGATCGATCTCCTCGCCCGCGGCATCCACCAGAACGGCCGCATCCTCGCGACGGCTCTTTCGGCGGCGCATGTGGTCCAGGCACAGGTTCGTGACGATCCGGTAGATCCAGGTGTAGAACGAGCACTCGAAGCGGAAGTTGCCCAGGTACCGATAGGCCTTGAGAAAGGCCTCCTGGTGGATATCCTGCGCATCTTGCTCGGAGCCGAGGATGTGCATAGCCAGCCGCAGCACCTGCTGGTCATACTGCCGCACCAGGGCATCGAAGGCAGACCGCGATCCCTGCTGCGCCTCGCGGATCAGCTCGGTCTCGCTTGCCCGCGTCCAGGCGGTCGTTGCCAGTGCGTCAGAAGACATGGATGGGCTGGATTGTACTGGTCGCACAGGCGCGGAGGATACAAGACGTAGCGCGTCAGCGGGCATTTGGTTCGCTCCAGTAGACGGAACTTCGTTAATCAGACGCGTACGCGAGAAAAAGGTTAGCCCGTCGTGGCATGTTGCTCGTGGAAACCATGAGGACCCGGCCGCGCACGCGGCGGAAACGCATTT
>CAYQYM010000132.1:0-6828 GCA_964421715.1 uncultured Acidipila sp. | reverse complement strand
CCGACTCCCCGCTGGGCGCACGTCCGCTGCTGGGCTGCAGAACGCACGGCGGGATGGACACCGCCTTCGTGCCGTCCATGATGGCGGTGCCGCGCGCGCTTGGCTTCGCAGACAAGGTTGAGTCGTGGTTCTTCCGTGGAAACGGGATCGCCGAGGCGTTCGTGGTGGGAATGACAGACTTCAGCTCACGGCGCGCCCACGCTGAACGCGAGGGCAGTGAACGCCTGGCAGCGTGACTCGGCCCTGACTTCGCTTCCTCGTGCCGGTGCGTTGCCGCCATGAGAAGGGAGCGGGGCTTACCGCTCCCTTCCTGAGAGGCTTTGTTATCGAAGTTACTTCTTCGGCGGCGCGATGGTGTCCTTGGCGGACTTGGCCACGCGGAACTTGACGACGGTCTTGGCCTTGATCTTGATCTGCTCGCCCGTCTGGGGATTGCGGCCGATGCGCGCCTTGCGCTCTGCCTTCACCAGGCGGCCGAGGCCCGGGATCACAAACACGCCGTTCTTCTTGGTCTCCTTGATCGCGGTCTCCGCGAGCAGGTCCAGGAAAGCTGCGGACTGCTTGTTGGTCAGCTCGAGCTTTTCCGCCATGGTGCGGACCAGCGCCGTCTTCGTCATCGTTGTTGCCATTCGGTGTTCCTCCTCTTTCTTCTCGAGCAGCTCGCGCCGTTACCTCTTTTGGCGCCGCTGCCGCCCCGGCACTCCGTTTGTGGAAATCCCCTTTGTTTATGCGGGTTCCAGGAGAGCCTACCGCCGTTTACCTTGCTTCTTTCGCGCGGCAATGTCAACGGCAAATCGCGTGTTTCCACAGGTTTTTTTGGGTTTTTGTACCTTTTGTACCCAGAAACCCAGCAAATTGCCCGGTTTTAAGCTGTTTTCAGGCGAGAGGGAAGAGCACGCGGCGGCCTCGCGGCTTCAGCAGGGGTCGATTCAGGAAGGAGACAACGGGCGCGGCAAGACGAAAGCAGCCTGCCACTCTGGCCGCAAAATCAGGCTCGAGCGCGAGGCCTGCCGGCAGTTCCCTATGCAGCGCCCATTGCCTGGAGCGCAGCAGGTCATCAGCCGGATGGCCCGGCGGAAAACCCTTGGGCGTGCGCGTCAGCGGTGTTCCATGGTCGAGCTTGAAGCTGCTTTTTAACTTTCGCGCCGCCAGCAGCACGCGAAACTCCTCGTGGTGCTCGAGCAGGTGCTGGCGAATGGCGAGAAGCTGCGGCGGCTGCGGCCTGTAAACGCCGGCCGCTACCAGAACGCCCCTGGGCCCAGCCTGCAGATAAAAGCCGCCGCCCGAGGTTTTTTCAAGCGCAGGCGAGCCCCACCACGCGGCCACATGGGTCTTGTAGGGCGTCTTGTCGCTGGAAAAGCGAGTGTCGCGGTAGATGCGCATTAGGCTCTTCTGCGCCGGGCGCACATGCTCCGGGGCGAACTCCGCAAGGTGATGGTTGATGCTTTCAATCAGCGCCAGCGCGGGCCGCCGCAGCTCGTTTTCATAGACCAGGCGGCGCTCTTCAAACCACTCCCGCCGGTTGTTGCGCGCAAGCCCGCGCAGAAAGGTCCAGGCGGCAGGAGAGAACCAGGGCGAAGCCGCGACAGCCTCAGTCAGCACCATTTTCCTGCTGGGCAGCGCCGACCTTTTTCGCTTTACGCCTGCACTTACACCTCCACTGTTCCAGTGGCCACGCTGCATAACGGCATTGTAGGCCAGCTTGATCGTCACCTGGCGCTGCGGCCCCCGTGCGCGGGTGGCGACGAGGAAGACAGTCCACCTCGATACCTCCCCAGGACCTTGTTTTCGCCCCCTTTTGCGGACGCCGCGGCAAGTCCAAGAGCTTGCATGAGCATTTCCTCCGGTGGGGCGAAACGCGCATGACCCACAAAAGGTGTGGCTATGGGATACCTGGGCTGCGCGCCGGTCCTGGCCGCGGGAGACGACAGCGCCGACGGCAACTTCGCAGGCACGGAACACGCGGCCGGCTGCCGTGGCGGGCGCTGCCTTTGTCGAGTTTGGTAACGATGCGAAGGTGCGCGCACCCTTTGACGCGCTGGCCCGGATCGCCCGTACGGCGCGTGAACTCGTGGCGTGAATTCCTTTTGTGTGCAGCAGCCCAGGCTTTATGCTCGTCTGCACATGAAATTACTGTGCCCGGCCGCACTTCTGCTTGCCCTTTCTCCGCTTTCCGTTCTTGCCCAGCAGACTCTGCCGTCATTCAGCGACCCCTCGCTCTCACCCGACGGCACCGAGATTCTCTTCTCCTCCGGCGGAGACATCTGGGCGGTGCCCTCGAAAGGCGGTGTAGCACACCTGATGGTCCCGAACCGCGCGCCCGATCCGCACCCGGTCTACTCGCCCAATGGCAAGCAGATGGCCTTCGTCTCGACGAGGACCGGCAATGGAGACATCTACATACTGAGCCCGGCCACCGGAGAGCTCAGGCGGCTGACTTACAGCGATGCGCCGGACACGCTCGACAGCTGGTCCGCCGACGGCAGATGGATTTACTTCACCTCGCCGGATCACGATCCGGGGCGGCTGGGCGATATCTACCGCGTGAGCGCCGAGGGTGGAACCCCGGTCGAGGTCAGCCGCGAAGAGTACCTCAATGAGTTTGAGAGCGCGCCGTCACCGGATGGCCGCACGCTAGCGCTTGTGACCAGGGGCATCAGTTCGCAGCAGTGGTGGCGCAACGGACACAGTCACATCGACGAAACAGAGATATGGCTGAAGCGGATGGATGCCGCAGAGAAGGACGGCGGCTACCGTCGGCTGCTGGCGGCGCGCGCCAAGCATGCGTGGCCCATGTGGTCGGCAGACGGCAAGCGGCTTTTTTACATGAGCGATGCAGGAGGCGCGGAGAATCTGTGGTCCGCGGACGTGGCCTCAGGCGCGGAAAGGCAGCTCACGCATTTCACCAGCGGCCGCCTGCTGTTTCCCAGTATCGGCGATCATGGCAAGCAGATTGTCTTTGAACGGGACCTCGGCATATGGAAGGTGAGCACGGGCGGCGGCAAGCCTGAGCCGGTGGCCATAACACTTCGCGGTGCGGCTCAGTTGCCGGTGGTTCGGCATGAGCGCCTCGCCCGATTCAGTCACATGGCACTCTCGCCGGACGCGAAGAAGGCAGCCGTCATCGCTCACGGCGAGATCTTCGCAGCCTCGGCCAAGGACGGCGGCGAAGCCATGCGAGTGACTGAGACCGCAGCCGTCGAAAGTGACACGCACTGGTCGCCGGACAGCAACCGCATTGCCTACGTCTCGCAGCGGAACAGCAGGAACCAGGTATTTGAGTATGACTTCTCCACGCGCAAGGAGCGGCAGATCTCGCCCGGGCTCGGCGAAGAGGAGAGGCCGGTCTACTCGCCCGATGGCAAGATGCTGGCCTACGTGCGCGACGATCGCGAACTGCACCTGGTCATGCTGGAAGGGCTGGCCGACCGCGTGCTGGCCTCGGATAAGCTCAACGATACGGCGCTGTCCTGGTCGCCCGATAGCAAGTGGATTGCCTACTCGAGCTTCGGTCCTGACGCCTTCCGCAACATCTCCGTCGTGCCGCTGAGCGGCGCAGCACCGCAGCCGGTCACCTTTCTTGCGAACGGCGAAACGGCGTATCACATCGCTTGGTCGCCGGATGGCAGTTTCCTGCTCTTTGAGACTGCGCAGCGCAGTGAACCTTCGCAGATCGGGCGCGTTGACCTGAAACCGCACGCGCCTAAATATCGCGAGGATGAATTCACTGACCTGTTCAAAAAGTCAGACGGAGAAAAGAAGCCGGACAGCAAGCAGGATGAAAAGGCAGAAGACAAGCAGACCAGGACAGACGAGAAGAAGACACCGCCCAGGGTAGAGATCGTGTTCGACGGACTGCGCCAACGGCTCACCCTGCTGCCGCTCGGAGTCGATGCGAGTGATCCTGTCATCAGCCCCGATGGCAAAACCCTGGTCTTCCTCGCAGAGGTGGGCGGCGAGTCGAACCTGTACGGCTATTCGCTGGAGGAGTTGAGCAAGGAGCCGGCCGTCGCGCGCCAGCTCACCAGCACAGCCAGCTCCAAGTCAAACTTCCAGTTTTCTCCTGACTCCAAGGAGGTTTACTTCCTCGAAGATGGGCAGCTTCATGCGCTCAATGTCGAGAGCCGCACGGGCAAGGTGGCGGCCATCACCGCCGTGATGGACATCGACTTCGATCACGAACGCGATGCCGTGTTTGAGCAGGCATGGAGCGAGCTGAATCGCCATTTCTATGATCCGAAGTTCCATGGCAAGGACTGGCGCGCGCTTCACGATCGCTTCCGGCCCTACGCCGACGGCAGTGAAACACCCGAGCAACTGCGTCGCAACATCAGCCTGATGATCGGCGAGCTCAACACATCACACTCCGGCATCTCTGGTCCGCCCGCGGCAGAGGCGGTAAACGTGGGCCGGCTGGGCCTGCGCTTTGACCGCTCCGCCTATGAGAGCGGCAAGGGACTGGTGATTCACGACGTCGTGGCACAGGGTCCGGCGGCCATCGAGGGCAGCATCCATCGCGGTGACACGCTGCTGGCCGTGAACGGACGCGCGCTGGAGCCGCGCACAAATCTTGACGCCCTGCTGGAAGATACAGTGGGCAAGCGAACGGTGCTCAGCGTCCGGTCAGAAAAAGGTGCCACGCGGGATGCAGTCGTGCGCCCCGTGAGCTCCGCTGCGCAAGGGCAGCTCATCTATCGCCAGTGGGTAGAGCAGCGCCGGGCATACGTGGAGAAGATCAGCGGCGGCAAGCTGGGTTACGTGCACATGCGCGATATGGGCGAGGCCTCGTTGCGGCAGCTCTACATCGATCTCGATGCGCAGAACCAGACGAAGCGCGGCGTGGTCGTGGACATCCGCAACAACAACGGCGGATTTGTGAACGGCTACGCGCTTGATGTCTTCGCGCGCAAAAACTTCCTTATCATGACGCCTCGCGGGCTGCCGGCTGTGCCCTCCAGGCAGGCGCTGGGCCAGCGTGCTCTCGGGCTGCCTACCGTGCTCGTTACCAACGAGAGCTCACTTTCTGACGCGGAAGACTTCACCGAGGGCTATCGCGCGCTGCACCTGGGCAGGGTGGTGGGGACGCCCACTGCGGGCTGGATCATCTTCACCAGCGGCAAGCAGCTGATTGACGGTTCAGTGTTGCGCCTGCCGGATAGCCGCATCGAGGACACGCGCGGCGAGGAGATGGAGGGGCACCCGCGTCCGGTGGACGTGGAGGTCCTGCGGGAGCCGGGCGAAACAGGGCAGGGCAGGGATTCGCAGCTCGACAGGGCGGTCGCCGTTCTACTGGGTGAGCTGCCGAAGTAGGGCATGACACGTTTGTGGGACTGTGCCGGTCCGCCTGCGCGGCGAGAATCAGCGCAGGACTTAAAAACACCTCATGCTCAACTCCATCGCCCGGTGCGGAATCAGGTGCATCACCGGCGCGCTGCTGGCATTCGCCGCCGCGCCGCTCACGGCACGTTCGCAGACTGCTGCTCAGGTGCCGTCGCCGATTGCACCAGCAACTCGCGAATCGGTGTCGGCGGCCGGCGCAAACATCCGCATGCTCCTGCTGTTGAGGCCTGGCGCGGAGCGCGCGGCTGCCCTTGCTTCCTTCCTCGCGGAAGCGCAACGCTCGCATGCGTGGCTGCGGCCCTCGCAGTTCGGCGCACGCTTCGGAGTGACCGACTCTGAAGCAGGCGAGGTGACCGCATGGCTCAATGCCCAGGGCTTCAGCGAAATTGAAATGGCCGCGGGCCGAGGCTGGGTTGAATTTACCGGCCCCGCCTCGCTGGTGAAGCGCGTCTTCGGCCCCGGTACACAGTCCTTCTTTCTCGAGAACGCTCCGGCGCAGATTCAGCCTCATGTCCTGGGCATCGTCAGCGCCAGCGCCGCCGCGGACCTGCAGGCCGCACCGGCTGAGAGCGATGCGGCGCTGACTCCGCTGCAATTCGCCGAGGCCTACAACCTCGATCCCGTCTACGCGCGTGGACTGCACGGAGAAGGGCAGAGCGTGGCCATCATCACGCGCAGCCGCGTGGATGAAGATGCGCTCCGCACCTTCCGCGCGAACTTCGGGCTGGCTCCCGCAGAAACCAGGTTTGAGATTGCGGACGGGCAGGAGCCCGGCTTCAGCACCAATGCGCAACCAGCGCTGTTTGCCGCGAGCTGGATCGCCGCCGTTGCTCCCGCCGCGCAGATTCACATCATCGCCGCAACCGGTACAAACTACACGAACGGTCTTGACCTCGCCTCTGCCTACGCCGTAGATCATGCCGAAGACGGCGTCCTGCTCTTCACGGGAACGGTATGCAGCGACAGCAGCTCCGCCCGCGCGGCCTTTTACCGGGCGCTATGGCGGCAGGCAGCCGCGGAGGGCATCACCGTGATTGCGCCGGCCGGCGACACAGGTGCCTTTTGCGGGGGCGGCCGCCGCATCTCTGCGGCCGCAACCGGCGACAGCGTTGCCGTTGGCGGAGTCGCGCGGCACACCGGCTCCGCAGCCACTGCCTGGAGCGACGAAAGCGCCATGCGCGCCGGAGGCGGCGGCCTCGACGTCTCCACCGCGCGTCCGCAGTGGCAGCGTGCCGCAGGTGTTCCCGCAGGCGCCAGCCGCACGCTTCCCGATCTTGCTCTGCCTGTAAGCTACGTCATCTGCCAGGCGGGCGACTGCAGCCATGGCCTTTCGAGCACGCCGGGCGGTGCAGCGGCATTTGCCGGCGCTACGGCCTTGGCACATCCGTCGGCCGGAGCAGCGCTGGGCAATGTCGCCCCGTCACTCTACGCGCAGGCGCGCAGGATGCAGGCGCTCGCGGACCACCCCCAGGCCCACCCCGCGATACC
>CAYQYM010000131.1:0-6833 GCA_964421715.1 uncultured Acidipila sp. | reverse complement strand
GAAGGCGGGGCGGATTCGGCTTGGGCCGGCGCTGCTGCCGGATGAGGCCGTTGTGCTGCAGTGGTTGGCCGCCATCCATAGTTCATTTAGACTGTCGCGTCGCCCGTGACCACTGCCCGGCTCCGCCCAATCCGGAAGATACTGATCGCCAACCGCGGCGAGATTGCTCTGCGCATTGTGCGGGCGTGCCGCGAGCTGGACATTGAGTCCATCGCGGTCTACTCGGATGCAGACCGCGCTTCGCTGCACGTGCTGGAGGCAGATGAAGCCTACCGGCTGGGTCCGGCAGCGGCCAGCGAGAGCTACCTGCGTGTAGACCGGATTCTAGAAGTCGCCCGGCAATGCGGCGCCGATGCGATTCACCCCGGCTACGGATTCCTCTCAGAAAATGCAGACTTCGCCGAGGCCACCGGGCGGGCTGGCCTAAAGTTCATTGGCCCGGCCGCGGCGGCCATGCGCATGCTGGGCTCCAAAACGCGGGCGCGGCAGACGGCGGACGCAGCGGGCATGCCGCGCACGCCGGGCTCGACGACGGGACTGGCCTCAATCGGGGAGGCGCGCGAGGTGGCTGCGGCCATCGGCTACCCGGTGATGCTGAAGGCAGCAGCGGGCGGCGGCGGCAAGGGCATGCGTGCCATCCACGAGGAGGCCGAACTGGCTGCAGCATTCAGCGCGGCGCAGAGCGAGGCCGAGCGGGCCTTCGGCTCGGGCGAGGTCTACCTGGAGAAGCTAATCGAGAGGCCGCGGCACATCGAGATCCAGATCTTAGCCGACGAGCATGGCCACTGCCTGTGGCTAGGCGAGCGTGAGTGCTCCGTGCAGCGGCGGCACCAGAAGGTGATTGAGGAGGCGCCTTCAGCGGTGGTGGGGGCGGAGCTGCGCAGGCGGATGGGAGAGGCAGCGGTGCGGCTGGCGCTCAAGGCCGGTTACACAAACGCGGGCACGGTCGAGTTCCTGCTGGATGCGGAGGAAAACTTCTACTTCCTGGAGGTGAACACGCGGCTGCAGGTAGAGCATCCTGTTACGGAGCTGGTGACGGGCCTGGACCTTGTGCATCTGCAGATCGCTGTGGCCGAGGGCAGGCCGCTTCCGCTGACCCAGGAAGAGGTGGCGCTGCGCGGGCACGCCATAGAGTGCCGCGTCTATGCCGAGGACCCGGACAACGGATTCCTTCCCTCGCCGGGCCGCATTACTCGGCTGGTGCAGCCGGGCGGCCCCGGCATTCGCGAGGACGCGGGCATCTACGAGGGGTGGACGGTGCCGATGGAGTACGACCCGATGCTGTCGAAGCTGATCGCCTATGCGCCTACGCGTGCGGCGGCGATAGCGCGCATGCAGCGTGCGCTCAGCGAATACGAGATCGGCGGCATCCGCAGCAATCTTTCCTTCTTTCGGCGCATTCTTGACGATGAGGACTTTCGTGCCGCTCGCATCGATACCGGTTACCTGGACCGACTGCTGACGGCCTCGGTCAGCGAGGATGCCAGTGCACCGTGCGCCGAGGTGGCGGCGGTAGCAGCGGCGGTGCTCGAGACGCTGCGTTCGGCAGAGAGCAGCCGGCCTGCACCGGCAGAGAGAGGCGACGGGGCGTGGAAGCGCGCTGCCCGCGCGGAGGGGCTGCGCGGTTGAGACTGCAGATCGAGATTGAAGGCGTGCTGCGCAGGCTAACGGTGAAACCTGTCCCCGACGGGATGCCGGGCAGGTTTCGTGTCGAGATGGAGCAGGCCATGCCTGTAAACGGCGCTGGCGAGAGCACGACGGCTGAGGCTTGCCTGCTGCGGCCCGGTGTCGTCTCCGTGATTGTGAACGGGCGCAGCTACCGGTGCGTGCTCGACGAGCAGGCGGGCGAGACGGCGGTGCTGCTGGAGCGCACGCGGCTGCCCTACACGCTCAACGACCCGCGCTCACTGCGCGCGCGCCGCGCTCGTTCCGGCGGAGAGGACGGCCCGCGTACCGTGAAGGCGCCGATGCCGGGCCGAGTGGTGCGCGTGCTGGCGGCACAGGGCGAGGCGGTGGAGGCGCAGCAGGGACTGGTGGTGATCGAAGCGATGAAGATGCAGAACGAGCTGAAGTCACCGAAAGCAGGCAGTGTGACGGAGCTGCGCGTCACACCGGGCGACACGGTAGCTGCTGGAGATGTGCTGGCCGTCGTGCAGTAGCGGCGCAGCTGCTGCCGTGTCTTGAGCTACTGCCCCGGCGTGAGCTGCTGCCTGGCACGCAGCGCGATTGGCAATGTCTGGAAGTGCAGCACCTGCGTAGAGAAGTTTCAGCCGCGCACGTAAGCGTGACACCGCGAGTGCTGTGAGGCAGCGGGGTCGCAATCACGCGCGTCTCTCACGGCAGCAGCTCGATGTAAGTCTCCGTCCACATCGCGGGCACGAGGTCGCTGCCGTCGGCGGCCTGTGCAGACACGTTCAGTTGAAATGCCAGCATTGTGGAGGAATTATGCAGTTGCGCGACGAGCCTGCTGCCTGCCAAACGCGCGCTCGCTTCAACCCTTGCCGCGGGGAGGCTGCGGAGTGCAGTCATCTGCTCCATGTAGATGGGTTGTGTGCAGGTTTAATCAGTCTTGCTCCATTCAAACGTGGTCGGCCTTGCGGGAACCAGTAGCAGTTGCGGCTTACGGGAGTGCCCTGCGCGTCGTCGAGCACGAGGTGAACGAAGGGAAGCTGCGAGCCTGACTTGAAGAGCGCCTTCGCCGAGCTGTCCGCCTTGAGGGTGAGGCGGGCGTGTCCTTGCTGAAGAGCGGCTTGAATGCCTGGTCGAACACCTGCGCGGCACGCGCAGCTTTGACGTGGTCTGGTAGGTGCTGTTCACAACCCAGATGCTGTGATCATCGTAGGAGTACTGCACGTGTCTGCGCTCGTTCGCCTTCTTGGTCCCGTAGCCCCATTGCGCAGAGGCGCATGGCGGCCAACGCTGTTGAGGTGAGCATAGAGGTGAGGATAAGAATTCGTGCAGAGCGCATTGCCGCGGCGTCTCCTGACTAACGGTTCGAGCATGGGCTGTTCTGGATGTCTGACCGGGTAAACAGGCTTGGGCTATTCGAGCACGACTTCGCTGGACGCGCGGCCGCCGGCGGTGAGGGTGATGGCCGCCGTGAGGATGAGCGCGCCGCCCACCCAGGCCATGGGTCCCAGCCGGTCACCCATGAGCCTGACGCCCAGCAGCGAGCCCAGCGCAGGCTCGATATTGAGGAACACTCCGGCGCGCGAGGCCGGTACGCGATGCATGCCCCAGTTCCAGAGCAGGGTAGTGGTGGCTGTGCAGAGCACGCCGCTGGCTGCCAGGGCGAGCCACGCAGGCGTGCTGATGCCGCGCACAGGCGGCATGCCATAGCGCAGCGGCACCCAGAGGACGAGCATCGCCGTGCCGGCCAGCAGGCCATAGACGGTGACGACCAGCGGAGAGTGGCCTTCCATGAGACGCTTGTTCATCAGCAGCCAGCCGAGGGCAATGGCAAGCGAGAGCACGACCAGCAGGTCGCCCTGGAAGCTGGGACCGCCGCCGCCCTGGGCATGGCGCCCGGTGAGCACAATCAGCGCGACGCCGCTCGTGGAGCTGAGCAGGGCCAGCCATCCCAGCCAGTCCAGCCGCTCATGAGCGAAGAGGGTGGCGCCCAGGGCGAGGATGACGGGCATCGTGCCCACCATGAGCGCGGCATGACTCACGGTGGTAAGCGAGAGCCCGCGAAACTGCACCAGGAACTGAACGGGAACGCCGAGAAACGAGGCGATGAGCAGCATGCGCCACTCCCAGGGGCTGAGGCGGGCGCGGCGCAACACCGGCAGCAGGCCCACGCAGGCAAAGAGAAAGCGGTAGAGCACCATGTGGCCGACGGACATCTCCCGCAGCGCAACCTTGCCGAAGAAGAAGCCTGTGCCCCAAAGGCACCCGGCCGTGGCGCAGGCGGCGTAGCCCAGCGCGGTCTGGTTTGCTCTGGAAGGCATAATTAAGAACTACCAGAGTGAGGTGCGAACGGATAGCTTTAGGGCAGTGCGCGGCCGCGGTCACGTCGGTGGTGACGCCAGGCCTGCTACCAGACAGGAGGCGGCTCCTCAAGCGGCGGCATGGGCGGCACAGAAGGTGCAAACGCGGCCGCGCGACCGTCTCCGTCGCCCGGAGGGTAGAGCAGCTTTCCAAGTTCGCGATAGTAGCTGCCGTAGAAGAACAGCGCATAGCTCTGGCGAAAGGTGGCGACAACCCCGTAAACCGCTGCGAACAGGAGCAAGTAAACACCGAGCACCAGCAGGGCCATTCCCGAGACGACGGCGATAAAGAGGACACGCAGGGCCAGGCCGCTCGCCCACAGTAGATGGTAGAGCAGCACGCCCAAACCCACGCCCGCGGCGGCGAAGGCCAGCAGAACCGTAAAGACCAGCGCCATGAGCACCCAGGTCAGGCCGATCGTCAAAACAAAGCGCAACAGCAAATAGAGCAGCCACTGCCCGGTGTGCTGCTGCAGGACCGTCTTGAAACGCGACCACGCCAGCTCGATCGATGCATCTTCAATGGCCATGGGCGGCAGCAGGAAGTCTTCCATGACTGTATCTGCGATGGCCCAGAGCAGCCCCAGCAGGACGAAGACTCCTACAAGCGGGAATAGAAGGCCGATGAAGGCGGCTGGGTTGGACGACTGTCCCGGCACCGCCGAATGGAGGACGGCGCGCACAAAGGTGACGACGAATGGCCCTGCGAGGACAACTGTTAGCAGCAGGAAGGCGAGATAGAGAACTGTGAGCAGTCCGTAGTAGCGCCGCGTGGGCGCACCGTACCTGCCCCAGGCCTCGCGCACGCTGCGCGTGCGGTAGAGCACCATGTCGAGCAGCGTAAAGCGCATGCGGCAGAAGACATAGAAGAGCAGCAGTGCCACCACAAGGCTGACCGCAAGTACTGCGATAAGGATGCCCAGGGCAACCACCCCGAAGGGTTTGGTAAGTAACTGCTGCTGGTGCGGCATGCGGCTTACACCAGCGATCTGCGCGCCGTTGATGGGATAGCTGAGCACCGCGGAGAAGAAGCCGGGCTGTGTAAGCGCGCCGACGAGGGCAACCTTCAAGAAGAAGCCGAGGCGAAAAGGATGCGCCATCACGTCGCGCGTGCGTGCAAATGCAAGGCCGATGGCATCGGCGGCTGAACCCTGTCGCATCGAGGTGTCCTCCTCACTCCGCTCGACAGCAGCGGACATTTGGAGCGTAAGCGAAGCTATGACGGCAGGCAATGACTTTGCGCGGTTCTGATCCGTTTCCGTACACTGTTGGCACTTTACGTTGGCAGAGAGCGACCGCATTGGCCAGACCGCTATCGACTGCAAGACTGGAGCGCAAGCTGCTGTTGTCCGAGCCTGCGCAGTGCTTTCACCTGGAGTTCAGAGTTGCCGGCCAGGAGAGCTTCGACTTCCACCCTGGGCAGTTTGTCTCCCTGGTGGCCAACGACGCGCGCGGCAAGCAGCAGACGCGTGCCTACTCGATTGCTTCAGCACCGGACGGCGCGCGGTTTGATTTGTGCGTGAACCGTGTCGAGGGCGGCTTCTTCTCAAACCTGCTTTGCGATCTGAACGTGGGCGACACGGTCCAGTTTCATGGTCCGCATGGGCTCTTCCTGCTTCGGCATCCGCTGACGGACTCAATCTTCATTGCGACCGGCACGGGCATTGCGCCGATGCGCGGCTTTGCGCAGTGGCTCTTTCCGGAGTCAGGGGAGGACCGCAGCGGCGGGCGGCAGTTCTGGCTGGTTTACGGAACACGGCATGAGACCGAGCTCTACTACGCACATTACTTTGAGAAGCTGGCCGCCGAGCGCCATAACTTTCACTACCTTTCGTCGCTAAGCCGGCCGCACGAAGGCTGGGAGGGCCTGCGTGGCTACGTGCAGGAGCACGTGGCGAAGATCGTGGTTGAGCGCGCCCGGCACGCGCACAGCGGCCCGGTGCTAACAGCCGCCGAGCCGGCAGGGTTCGACATTCATGCCTATATCTGCGGGCTGAACGAGATGGTCTCCGCCAATCGCGACAAGCTGATGGAACTGGGCTGGCAGCGCAAGCAGGTCATCTTCGAGCGCTACGACTAGCTCGCGCGCGGAAAAGGAATTATCAAGAATGCTCATTGCCAGCTGGAATGTGAACTCGATTCGCGCGCGAGCCGAGCACGTGCAAAGGTGGCTCGCTGCGAAGCGGGTAGACGTGCTGCTGCTGCAGGAGCTCAAGGGTGCCGAGTTTCCGGCCTCGCTGTTTGCAGAGCTCGGCTACCAGAGCGCCGCGGTCACCGAGAAGACGTATAACGGCGTGGCGATTCTTTCCCGCAGTCCTGTCGAGGTGCTGAGCCGGGAGCTGCCCGGCGATGCGCTCGACAGCCATGCACGTTTTCTCGAAGTAATAATCGAAGGGCTGCGCATCGTGAACATCTACCTGCCCAACGGCAATCCCGTGGGCACGGAGAAGTTCGCCTACAAGCTGGCCTGGATGGACCGGCTCATGGCGAGAATGCAGACGTGGCTGGGTGAGGCAGTGCCGACGATCGTAGGGGGAGACTTCAACGTCATACCGGAAGACATTGACTGCCATAAGCCTTCGTCATGGATACGGGACGCGCTCTTCCAGCCCGAGCCCCGGGAGCGCTTCCGGCGGATACTGGAAATGGGCTACATGGACGCCTTTCGCTCCCTGCATCCCGGGGCGAGCGGCCAGTTCACCTTCTGGGATTACTTTCGCAGGGCCTTCGAGTACAACCGCGGCATTCGCATCGACCACTTTCTGCTTTCGCAGAACGCCGCCCGCCGGCTCAAACGATGCGAGATCGACCGCGGCCCACGCGCGGAGGAGAAGCCCTCAGACT
>CAYQYM010000130.1:0-6834 GCA_964421715.1 uncultured Acidipila sp. | reverse complement strand
GGCTGGGCCTGCGCCTTCAAGATCGAATCGCACAACCACCCCAGCTACATCGAGCCCTTCCAGGGCGCAACCACTGGCGTCGGCGGCATCCTGCGCGACATCTTCACCATGAACGCGCGCCCGCTTGCCGTCATGGACTCCCTACGCTTCGGTCCCATAGCTGCCGACGGCGATACCCCGCCTGCATTGATTGCGAAAAACCACTCCATTCTCGAAGGCGTGGTCAGCGGCGTGGCCAGCTACGGCAACTGCTTTGGCGTGCCCAACCTCGGCGGTGAGACGAAGTTCGAACCCTGCTACTCCGGAAACCCACTGGTGAACGCCTTCGCCCTTGGCCTCGTTCGCCGTGACGAGATCTTCTACGCCAAGGCCACTGGCGTGGGAAACCCCGTCATCTACGTTGGCGCAAAGACGGGCCGCGACGGCATTCACGGCGCCACCATGGCGTCAGAAGAGTTCAAGGAAGGCTCCGAGCAGAAACGCCAGAATGTGCAGGTGGGTGACCCCTTCATGGAGAAGCTGCTGCTCGAAGGCTGCATCGAAGCCATGGCGACCGGCGCCGTCCTCGGCATCCAGGACATGGGCGCAGCCGGACTCACCTGCTCCACCTGCGAGATGGGCGCGCGCGGCAGCGTAGGCCTCGATGTTGAACTCGACCGCGTGCCGCAGCGCGAGACCGGTATGTCCAGCTACGAGATCATGCTCTCCGAGTCGCAGGAACGCATGCTGCTCGTCGCCGACAAGGGCCGCGACCAGGAGGTGCTCGACGTCTTCCGCAAGTGGGGCCTGGATGCCGTTATCGTCGGGACCGTCATTGCCGAGCCGCGCCTTCGCATTCGGCACCACGGCGTGCTCGTCGCAGACATACCCAACACCTCGCTTACCGAGGACGCGCCCCTCTACCACCGCCCCGTAGGCACCTGGAAGGCCCCGGTCCCGGCTGAGCCGCCGGCCAGGATACTTGCCGAGCTAAGCAAACCACGCGACTACACCGCCGACCTCAAGGCCCTGCTTGCCTCGTCTAACATCTGCTCCAAACGCTGGGTTTTCGAGCAGTACGACTCCATGGTGCAGACCAATACCGTGCAGGGCCCTGGCGCCGAGGCCGGCGTCATGCGCATTAAGGGAACGGGCACCCCTGGCCACGAGCGCGGCCTGGCCATGGCGCTCGCCGGCAACGGCCGCTGGTGCTGGCTTGACCCGAAGCTCGGCGCAATGCACGCCGCCGCCGAGGCCGCGCGCAAGGTGGCCTGCACCGGCGCAACACCGGTAGCCGCCACCAACTGCCTGAACTTCGGCAACCCTGAAAAGCCTGAGATCATGGCGCAGCTCTCCTCCGCCGTCGACGGAATCGCTGAGGCCTGCATCGCGCTTGGCACCCCCATCACCGGCGGCAATGTCTCGCTCTATAACGAGACCCGCGGCGAAGGCATCTATCCTACGCCGGTCCTCGGCATCGTCGGCATACTTGACGATGTGGCCAAGGCCGTTCCGTCGACCTTCGGGCACGCGGGCGATGCCGTTCTTCTGTTGCAGCCGCGCAGCCTGGCCGGTCATGCGCGCGATGCAAAGCAAGCAGCACGCGAGTTTGGCTCGTCTGAGTACGCGCGCATCCTCCTGAATGAGGTATGGGGCACGCCGCCCGCGCTAAATTTAGAGGAAGAGGCGCAGCTCCAGCGGCTTCTGGCCACAGCCGCTGGTCTGCTCCACTCAGCGGCAGACGTGACGGACGGCGGCCTTGCCGTCGCACTCTTTGAATCTGCCCAGCCTGGGCTAGGCACCTCGGTCGATCTGCCCGCCTCCGCTGTTGCCCCCGCGCTCTGCCTCTTTGGCGAGCAGCAGACGCAGGTCATCGTCACTTGTGCTCCGGAAGACGTGACCGCGCTTGAACAGCTCGCAAATGCATCCGGCCTGATCGAAGCAGTGAAAATCGGCGTCGTCGGCGGCAGCGAACTTCACGTCCGCCAGGCAGGTCAGACGCTCCTCGCCGCGTCGCTTGAGGAGCTGCGCAGCCCCTGGGCCCATGCGCTTCAGTCCGCGCTGCATGACCACACCGCGACTGAGGTGCTGGCATGATGCGTCCTCTTCGTCTAGAGGGTTTGCCTGGCGAACCTGCGCAGATTTCAGGCGAGGAAACCTCTGCTCTGAACGCAGAAACCGGTTTAGCCGCTGCGGAAAGCCCGGACCTCGACGCCAAGCTCCGCGAAGAGTGCGGCGTCGTCGCCATTCACGGCCACCCCGATGCGGCGCGCCAGGCCTATCTCGCCCTCTACGCGCTGCAGCACCGTGGACAGGAGTCGGCCGGCATCGCCACCGCCGACGGCACCCACCTGTCCAACATCAAGGGCATGGGCCTGGTCGCCGACATCTTCACCGAAGAGGTGCTGGCCAAGCTGCACGGCGACATGGCGATCGGGCAAACGCGGTACTCCACCACCGGCGACTCGGCGCTGCTCAACGCGCAGCCGATTCGGGTTGACTCGACCAAAGGCCTTATCGCCATCGCGCACAACGGCAACCTCGTCAACCTGGGCACGGTGCGCGCAAAGCTCGAACGCGCGGGCGCCTTCTTCCAGACGACGAGCGACTCGGAGATCATCGTCCAGCTCATCGCCCACTCGAAGGAGAACACGCTGGTCGATGCCATTGCCGACTCGCTTCGCCAGGTGGACGGGGCCTTCTCGATCGTCATGATGACACGCGACCGCGTCTTTGCCGCCCGTGATCCACGCGGCTTCCGCCCGCTCTCGATGGGCCGCATCGCCAACCCCGACGGGCCGGACACGATCGTATTCGCGTCAGAGACCTGCGCCTTCGATCTGCTGCGCGCGAAGTATGAGCGCGAGGTCGCGCCTGGTGAACTCGTCATGGTCACGCGCGACGGCGTCACCTCGCGGCAGTACTCTACCGGCATCGAGCAGTCGAGCTGCATCTTTGAGCACGTGTACTTCTCGCGCCCAGACAGCATCGTCTATGGCCGATGGGTGCAGGAGAGCCGCGAGCAGATGGGTCGCCAGCTTGCCCGCGAGTCCTCCGTCCAGGCAGACCTCATCGTCCCGGTGCCCGACTCCGGCGTCACAGCCGCCATCGGGTATGCCGCGGAGAGCGGTATCCCCTTCCGCTTTGGACTCATCCGCAATCACTACGTCGGCCGCACCTTCATCGAGCCCGAGCAGCGCGTGCGCGACTTCGGCGTCAAGCTCAAGCTGAACCCGGTGCGCAATCTCCTGGAGGGCAAGCGCATCATCCTCATCGACGACTCGATCATCCGCGGCACGACCAGCCGTAAGATCGTCCGCATGGTGCGCGCCGCCGGCGCCAAAGAGGTGCATCTGCGCATCAGCTGTCCGCCTACCGTCTCGCCCTGCTTCTACGGCGTGGACACGCCACGCAAGCAGGAGCTGATCGCCGCTAACAACTCCATCGAAGAGATCCGCCGCTTCATCGAGGCCGACTCGCTCGCCTACCTCTCGCTGCAAGGCCTGCGGAAATCCGTCGATGGCGGCGAGGGCAACCGCTTTTGCGTCGCCTGCTACACCGGCCACTATCCCACCGCATGGGTAGACGTGGACGAGATCCTTTCCGCCCCCGCAACCGCCTAGCTGTGAGGTTTCAGCAGGTTGTTGTCCATCTGACCGAGAACGGAAATTCTTTCTGTGACGAGCAAACGGACTTTTCGGAGGCCATACTGGATTATCACCATCATGCCCGTCTGACGGTGCGTGGTCGAGAGCTTCTGTGCAGGGCTGTGATGGAAGGGCGCTGGGCTTGTGCGAGGCGGCAGCCGAGCACATGCCCAGCCGCCAGACGGCGGACAAGTGGGTAAGCTATCGCGCAACTCCTCGTTCTTTACCATGCAGACTGCTAACAGGCGACACCGCATTCTGCTGGATAGATTCCCCTTACTAATCCTCGCCGTGGCGAGATCCGTCCGCTCTCATGTACTCGATGATGCGGACGGTCTGGAGAGATGCGAACCATCTCTCCTCACACGAAGAACCCCCGCCAGCCGGATCGCTCCGGTCGCAGCTATTAGCGCCGCAAATACCAGTATCCATGCGAGACGGCGCTTCTCGATCCATTGATACGCAATACCATGCGCTATGGTCAGGACGATAGCAATGTAGGACCATCGCTGGAGTGATTTCCAGCGACGAGTGCCCAGGGACCGCAACGAAGCGTCATTGGAAATGGCAAGGAGCATCACAAGCAAGAGCGCTGCGCCCAACCCTGCAAAATTTGCAAAACCGAATTGGCTGGTTTGCAGTTTCAGCGGATGCAGCCGCTTGAAGAAGTACATCCACATCCGTCCGCGAAGATGGACTGTAAGGCCGATTGCTGTGTGCAGGAGTGCAAGTATACCGGCCCAGATGCCGACATCACGCCGCAGGTCGAAGCTTATAGAGTTCGGTAGTCCACGCAGTGATCTCCATGGACCGACAGCAAGCGACATCGAGAGAAAGGCCAGTCCGGCATAGGCAGTCGCCATGCTGAGACGATGTCGAACATCAGGAGGAGGCGTGGCCCAATAAGCCAGGCCAATTATGCCTGCGGCCCCTGCCGCAAGCACCCCGTGCCTTCTGAATCGGCGCACCCAGTAACTCTTAGCCATGCGGTCCTTCAAATCGGCTCACTTTAGTCTGTCCCGGTTGGGAGGTAGATTGTTCCGGCCATGCTTGGTTGGCTGCGCATCCGGCACGGCAGAGGGTTTCACCTTCTCCTGTCCCGAGTGGCGCCTTCCGGGCCTGCAAGATGAATGTGCTCACGGGAACCCCGGCCTTGTCCTCCAAACCGGCAAGATGCTGGCGAGCATGCGCAAGTTGACCCGGAAGGAAGGAGGCACTACACCGTGGCCGGAGGCATGCCGGACGTAGGGGCCACCTCAACATACGGTTACCTCGAGGACAGGTCCTCCTCCTCGAGCAGGAGACCAGAGCCGTAATTGCGAGGCGTATCCTGGAGCTGTTTGGGTCCCAAATCGCCAGAATCTTTCTGGCAGCTTCCTTGCCGGGTAAGTTCACTGCGACCGCCACAGTATAACTTTATGCTGCTCGCTTTGGTGCACGCCTCCGTCCACCAGGGGAACTCTCGCTCGCTAGACTGAGCACGCGCGGTGCTCCAAGTCCGAATTGCTGGACCCGGATCGTTTAACCCGGATCGTTTGACCTGGATCGTTGAACCTGGATCGTTGAACCCGGATCGTTGAACCAAGACCATGGAAGCAGATCGTAAATCCAGCCCGTTGAACCCAGGTCGCTGACACGCCCGGACCCAGTTCTGCGAAGCTGGCAACTCGGCGCCCGTTTCAGCCCAGCCCACCCGCCAATCGAATACTGGCGCCGGTAAGCGGCCCGGCCGACGCAGCGATGTGCACCAGGGCTCGCCGCCTCAGGCCTGCGGCGCAGTGCCCAGCTTCTGGCGCAGCGCGCCGGCTAGTTCGGCCATAAGCTTCAGCTTCGGCGCAAGCTCCGGCGGCACTGCCGGATCGCTCATCGCCAGCTCGGAGTGCAGCACCAGGCCGGCCACCGTCTCCCGCAGCTCGCTCTCAACCGCCGTCGCCGCAGCGCGCATCGCCAGAGTCTGCTCCTGCTCGCGCCGGCCCAGCGCCGCGCGCACCTCGCGTACCAGCCGCTGGGCGCCTGAGAGCGCAAAGTTCACCTGCAGCGGCACGGCCAGCCCGGCGTGCTTCCACAGCAGCTCCGCTCCTTCCGGGTCGCTCTCTGAGACCGACTCGTCCACCACCACCACCGGATACTCCCGCCGCCGCAACGCCGCCAGCCCGGCGCGCCGGCTCGCCGCAATTTCGACGGCAAAGCCCAGATGCCGCGCCAGGGACTCGGCGCAGTTCTCCGCCCCGCTGATACCGGTAATCATCAATGCACTTTGCATGCTCCCGTCTCCATTCTTCCGGTCCCCTCGGAACCAGATGCTGTGCCTTATGCCGCTTCAAGCGCTGCCTGAAGGTGTAAAAGCCCGTTACTCGTGCGAGTTGAGCCTGAGGCGAGGTGCAGCCGCATCGCCACCCCTACCGCCAGCTTCAAACTTCACCAGAAGCAGGCACGGGAGGGTAGCTTCTCGACTTGCTCCTGAATTCAACCGCTCTTGAAGTCCAGTGCTTCAGCCCCATCGCCAGTCCCGGCCCAAGGCCCGGTCTAGGGTTACGCGATCAACCTCAGGCCAGTCCAGGCCGGAGTCAGATCCGGCTCCATCCGGAACTAAATCCGGCTTAACTGTGGCTCAACTCTGGGCTCAACTCCGGACTGCGTCAAAACCTGCCGAAGCCCCGCTAGCCTTAGGCCTCGCCGATGCCGTACTCCTTGAGCTTGCGGTAGAGCGTCGTCTTACCGATCCCGAGCATCTTCGCCGCAGTCAGCTTATCTCCCTTGAACTGCCGGATGGTCTCGAGGATGGCCTGCTTCTCCTGCTCGGCCAGCGGCGTAACCGGCTTCGGAGCCGCCTCACCGGGCAGAGCCGGCGGCAGGATGCGCGTCCGGGTGTGCTCCCAGTGGTCATTGATCTGGGTATTCAGCAGGGCGTTCAACTGAATCACGTTGCTCGAGGAGAGTGAGCAGGCCCGCTGCAGCGCATTCTCAAGCTCACGCACATTGCCCGGCCATTGGTAATCGCAGGCTACGCGAAGCGCCTCGTCCGACAGGGAGAACTCCCGCTTGTGCTCGCGGCCTATACGGTCCAGGAAGTGTGCGATCAGCAGCGGGATATCCTGGAGGCGGTCGCGCAACGCGGGGATGCGCAGGTTGACGACGTTTAGCCGGTAGTAAAGGTCCTTGCGGAAGCGGCCTTGCTCGACCCCGGCGGCAAGGGCGCGGTTGGTCG
>CAYQYM010000129.1:0-6851 GCA_964421715.1 uncultured Acidipila sp. | reverse complement strand
GTCCCGCACTGACCTGGCGCGGGCCGCATTTGAGGCTCTGCGCACCCATGTAGAAAAGCTGGAAGATGGGAGACGCGCTGCCTGGCAGGTCCCCACCGGGCTGATTGTTCGCAAGAGCACCGCTGCGCCTCCCAGGGCGGAAGCCATTCGACGGAACAAGCCCCGCAAACAGGGACGCGCCGCATCTTCCAGCAGCGATTAGCAGAAGGATTCTTTCCGCGCACCGTCGTAAGAAAGGCGGGGACCGCGCCTAAAATAGAAGCATGCGCCGCGCCTACATGGATGCAAATGCAACCACGCCCCTGCTGCCCGAGGTGTTTGAGGCCATGCGGCCTTATTTCATCGAGCAGTTTGGCAACGCGTCCTCCGTGCATCGGCAAGGGCAGCAGGCGCGTGCGGCGGTAGAACGCGCGAGGGAGAGTGTTGCCCGCATGCTGCACTGCCGCCCGGCTGAGGTGGTCTTTACCAGCGGCGGCACCGAGAGCGACAACCTGGCTCTCTTCGGCCTGCTCGACTCCGGCGATCATTTCATCACCACCGCCATTGAGCATCATGCCGTGCTGCACGCGGCCGAGCAGCTCCAGGAACGCGGCGTGGCCGTGACTTTTCTGCCCGTCTCGAGCGAGGGCGTGGTGGACCCGGAGGACGTGCGCCGTGCGCTGCGTCCTCGGACAAGGCTCATCAGCGTAATGCTGGCGAACAATGAAACCGGCGTGCTGCAGCCCGTGCAAGCGATAGCCGCGATTGCCCAGGAGGCCGGTGTGCCGCTGCATACAGACGCGGTGCAGGCGGCAGGCAAGCTGCCGCTCGACGTTCAGAGCCTTGGCTGCAGCCTGTTGAGCATCTCAGGCCACAAGATGCACGCGCCGCTGGGGACGGGCATTCTCTACGTCCGCCGCGGCACAAAACTGCGTCCGCTGTTTTATGGCGGTATGCATGAGCGCCAGCGCCGCGCAGGTACGGAGAACCTGCCCGGCGTCGTCGGCCTGGGCCGCGCAGCCGAGCTCGCCATCGATGGCCTGCGGAACGAGGCTCCGGCCCGGCTTGCTGCGCTGCGCGACAGGCTGGAGCAGGGTTTGCTGGCGCGGGTGGAAGACTGCGGTGTGAACGGCAGCAGCGCTCCGCGCATCGCGAACACGGCAAACCTCTGGTTTGACAATCTCGAAGGTGAAGCGCTGGTGATCGCTCTCGACATGAAGGGGCTTGCCGTCTCGGGCGGCTCTGCATGCGCGTCGGGTGCCACGGAGCCTTCTCACGTGCTCACGGCCATGGGCGTCGGTGCGCACCGTGCAAGGGCAAGCCTGCGTTTCAGCATCTCAAAGCTCAACACGGAAGAGGATGTGGACCTCGCCCTTGATCTGGTTCCGGCAGCAGTGGCCCGGTTGCGCGAGCTTTCCCCGGTACACCAGGTCGCAGTCTAGAGAACCGGCCAGGCTCCGGTGGACTACTCAGCGCGGAACGCTTTTATGGCGATCCCGTTGGGCTGCCTGCCGGCGGGCAGCATAGTGAAGAGTGCGCCGGGCTGCCGTGCACCGGTCGGCGTATAGCCCACCGTGCGCACCACGGCCACATCGCCTGAGCGCGCATTGGCAACCAGCAGCAGCGCGCCGTTTTTTGACAGCGCCAGCGCATCGGGCCCATCCCCAACCGGGATGGTGTTCACCAGCTTGCCGTCCTCGATCGAGTAGGCGCCCACCGTGCCGGCGCCAAAATTGCTGATCCACAGCAGCGCGTTGTCCGCGCTCACGACGCCGCTCACGGGGTGGGAGCCGACCAGCGTTGCTCCGCCGGCCTCATTCGTGCCGGTTGCGATCTCTGAGATTGTGTCGCCATCGAAGTTCTGCACGAAGATCTCGCCGCCATCCGGCTTAAGCGCAAGGTGAATAGGCGTCTTTCCAGTGTCGAGCAGCGCGAGCAGCCGGTCAGGGTTCAGGCTCACCACCATTACCTGGTGGCCGCCGGAGCAGGCGACAAAGGCCTTTGCCGAGTCCGGCAGCAGGGCGATATCCGTAGCGCCGGGGCAGCCCGGAAACACGCTGCGCACCCGCAGTGTGCCTCCATCGATAATGCTCACGCTGTTGCCGCCGCGGTTGCTCACCACAATCGCCCGTCCGTCCGGCGTAGCGCGCGCAAGGCCCGGCTGCTCCCCGACGCCCACCGCAGCAATCTCGTGCCGGCTGATTAGATCAAGAACGGAGACGTTATTCGACTGTGAGTTGGCGACGAACCCGCGGCGCCCGTCCGAGCTCACGTCCATCAAATAGGGCTGGCGATGAACATGGATCGTGGCTGCGACCTCGTTCTTCGCTGTGTCGATCACGCTCACGGTGTCGCTCGCCGTGTTAACGACGTAGACCTCGTTGCGCGCCTCGTTCGCGCTCACCCCGGTGGGATTGGAGCCCACCTTGAGCACGCGGTCCTGTCGCAGATTTACCACGTCCAGCACGGAGACCGTGCCACTGCCGCCGTTTGCCACATAAGCAAATTCGCGGTAGTCCGCCGGGTACTGCGGCAGCCCGTGATGGCGGCAGCCGGAGACCAGCATTGCCGGCAGGAGAAGCCAGAGAGATCTAGTGCGCGGCAGAGGCTTCCACCTCGATGCCGCGCGGCACCCGGCGCTGCAGAACGGCCGCAATCTGCGTGACCTCGTCCATCATCTGCGTGAACTGCTCGGGATAGATGGACTGCGCCCCGTCAGACAGTGCCTTGTCCGGCTGATGATGCACCTCCACCAGCAGTCCGTCCGCTCCCACTGCCACGGCGGCGCGAGCCATGGGCACTACCTTGTTGCGCTTGCCGGTGCCATGGCTCGGGTCCACCAGGATCGGCAGATGGCTCAGCCGCTGCACGGCGGGCACGATGCTCAGGTCAAGCGTGTTGCGGGTGTGGTCGGCGAAGGTGCGAACGCCGCGCTCGCAGAGAATCACCTCGTAGTTGCCCTCGCTCATCACGTACTCGGCGGCCATCAGGAACTCTTCCAGCGTCGCCGACATGCCGCGCTTCACCAGCACAGGCTTGCGCTTGCGGCCTGCGGCCCGCAGCAGGGAGTAGTTCTGCATGTTGCGCGCGCCAATCTGGATCACGTCCGCGTACTCGGCCACGAGCTCCAGCGCCTCGTTGTCGATGGCCTCGGTCACGATCCGCATGCCGGTGCGCTCGCGAATCTCGGCCATGATCTTCAGGGCTTCTATGCCCAGTCCCTGGAAGGCGTAGGGCGAGGTGCGCGGCTTGTACGCCCCGCCACGGAAGAACTGGGCGCCCGCAGCGGCAATCTGGTCCGCGATGGCAAAGGCCTGCTCGCGCGACTCGATGGAGCAGGGGCCGCCCACGATGGCCAGGTCGCAGCCGCCAATGGTCGCGTTGGTGCCCGGAAAGCGGATGATCGTGTCCTCTTCCTTCACGTCGCGGCTCACCAGCTTGTAGGGTTTTGAGACGCGAATCACCTCGGCGACGCCGGACATCTCTTCAAGATTGCCCTGATCGATCTGGCCCTGGTTGCCGGTGATGCCGATGGCCGTGCGCTGTGCGCCGGGGAGCGGGTGCGGACGATAACCAAGCTGCTGGATGTAATCGCATACGGCCTGGATCTCTTCAGGCGTGGCCTGCGCCTTCATGACTACGAGCATGTTCGCTGCCTTCTTCCTCTGTCCTGTTCAGTGTACGAAAGCAGGCGGGGCGGGGCAACGGAGGGCGCTCCCCGATCAAAACCCCGTGCCGGCCGGCCGCGTTCTTCTTCGCCGCATCCCAACGAAGGAGAAAGTCAGACCTCGGTGTGGAGGTGCACAATGGCAAACCCGACCAGTGCGGGCCAGCACGATTTTCCGGCAGGCGCGGGCAGCATGCCGCTCGACAATCTTACCTACGACATCATCACGATGATCTACGAGAAGTCCAAGGGGTTGGAGGCGCACCAGAAGTACGCGCAGGATGCCCAGCAGGACGGCGAGGTAGCCGATGTGTTTCAAAGCATCCGCCAGAGAGACGAGCATGCCGTGCAGCAACTGCTCGAACTGTTGCAGCAGCGGCTCAGCTCGCGGCACTCCCGGCAGGCAGCCTAACGCGCTGCCTCAGCGGCGCGCGCTCCGAAGAGTTCGCGCCGTTCCACCAGCACATCGAGATGCGCCAGGATCGCCAGCAGCCCGCCCAGCGCGGTAAAGAGCGTTCTGCGATGCACAATCTCGACAGCGGGCAGGCCGCTCAATGCGATCAGGAAGACGATGTACGCCGTCAGATTCAGCGTGTAAAGGGCGTAGTTCACGTCGAATACTGCGAACGATAGCCACGCAAACACCACAACCAGCAGGCAGAGCCACACCGGCCCGGGGCGCAGCAGAGCCGCCAGCAGGCTGGCCAGCCCCGCACCAGCCAGGGTGCCCAGCAGGCGGGCCGCGCCGCGCAGCAGCGTATGCTTGAAGTCCGGCTTAAGTACCAGTATTGCCGTCATCGGCACCCAGTAACCGCTCGGCAGGTTGCTATGGTGATAGAGCCAGGCCGCCGCGGCCACGGTAAGCGCCTGACGCAGCGCATAGACGCATATGGGCGACTTCAGGCGCAGGCAGCGCGGCCATCCGCCGATCGCCTCCCAGAGCTTCGGGTCCACCAGCGGAACCCTCTCCGTGTTCTCGTGCACGGCACGGTTCGATCGGCGAGAGTGCGAGTAAGTCACAAAGATTGCAGCGATTCCTGTCTGCAGCAGCCCGCCGGAGAGTTCGAGCAGCGAGCGCGTGAGCGAGCCAGACGGATGCGTGTGGAAGGCGCTGGCCACCAGCAGGACGATGACGCACTGGAGTCCCACCCAGCTTGTGCCGCCGCGTGCTGCAGTCAGCAGTCCATAGATAAGAGCCCAGAGACCGGCCACCGCAACGAACCAGAGGCTCTGGTGACCAAGAACCATGCCCACCCCGGTAGAGATTGCCGTGCCGAAGCTGGCCAGCAGCATGGGCAGCAGGCAAGACCGGCCAATCCGCTGCAATGCGCCGAGGCCCGCCGTGTAGGCGCCTGCCGCGGCTACCAGGCCACCGCCAGGATGGCCGCTGAGCAGCCCCGCAACCAGACAAAGCGAGATCGCGATCGTGGACCGCGTCGGCATCCAGACGCGAAATGTGGCCCAGTCAAATGCCAGCATCCCGTCAGAGGCGGGTTTGCTGCTCATTTCTGCATCCTGCGGCGTTGTTGTGGCAGTGTGCTCATAACATGCTTCCTCGAACAGCCGCGCTTCAGACGCAAAGACGGCTGGCTCGGGGCAGGACGCTCACACTTCTTTGCTGGACTTCCGGGCGCGGTAGACCACATAGCCGAGGTAGCCAAGCTGCACGGCCCAGGTGAATGCGTAAGCCAGCACCAGGTGCTGGTGGAACATGGGGCTCGGGTTCATCGCACGCCTCCTGCCAGTTCGAGCGCGGCCAGCGCATGCCGCTCGTCCTTCGTCTGGCGCCGCCGCTCGGCTTGGTAACGCAGGCTGGCCACAAAAAGCCCCCACATCAGCCACCCAGCCATGTTCCACCACACGGCCGGATACATGGCCGGGTCAAGCCCGCTGTTCGGACCGCCGAAGAACACAGGCGAGGGATGCTGCGTGCGCCACCAGCGCGTGGACATGTAGACGATCGGCACGTCGAGGTAGCCGAAGATGGCCATCACTGCGGCGAGCGTCCTCATCTGTGGGCCCGCCGTAAAGCGCCGCAGCAGCAGGTAGGCTATGTAGATGAGATAGAGCACCAGCGTCGAGGTGAGCCGTTCGTCCCACGTCCACCAGATGCCCCAGACCGGCCGCGCCCATAGCGAGCCGGTTACCAGGCCAATCGTGCAAAAGACCACGCCCATTTCGCAGGCCGCCAGCGCCAGGGCGTCGGCCTTGAGTGCGCGGCGTTCGTTGCGATTGCGATAGGCAAGGTAAGCGATGGAGGCCAGCAGGTTCAGCGCGAAGAACAGGCCCATGCCGGCCCAGGAGGCGATGTGGTAGTAGAAGATGCGCTGGATCTCGCCCTGGTCCCGGTCCGGCGGCACCACAAAAAGCGCGACGCGGAAGCCACGAGCCAGCACTCCAACCGTCAGCAGAATCCAGGTAGTACGCATCAGCTTCATAGCGGTATGACCCTCATTGTAGCGAGTTGGCGCGGGCCGCAGGCGGGCCGAATAGGTTATTTCAACCGCAGTGAATTCGGCAGGCCGGGAGCGGACTGGAAGGGAAGTCAGGCACAAGGAAAGGGCCCCGGCCGGAAGTAGCCGGCCAGAGCCCTTGTTCGTGCGCGGGTTAGCTGCTGTAAAGCAGCACGCCGTCCAGCTTCTCCTCCCCATCGTTCGAGACGGGCCGATAGAAGAGCTGGTTCTTTTCAAGGTAGACCTCGAGGAAGGCTGGCCGCTCCTGGATGCCACCGGCGATCAGGGCCTCCGAGAGCGGGTCTTCCACGTAGCGCTGCAGGGCGCGGCGCAAAGGACGCGCACCGTAGCTGCGATCGACCAGCGTCTTCTCGAGGATCCACCTCTTCGCGTCTTCCATCACCGAGATGGTGATGGCCTTCTGCGCCAGGTTCGCGTTGAGCTGCTGCACCAGCAGCTCGAGAATCTGGATCAGGTCCGCGTCCGAAAGCGACTGGAAGAGGATGATCTCATCCAGGCGGTTCAGGAACTCGGGGTTGAAGGTGCGCTTCACCTCGTTCTTGACCAGGTCTTCGATCTTGTCCATGACCATGTCTTCCCGGTCGCTCTGAAAACCAAGGCCCTGCTTGCGCTGCAGATGCCGGGCGCCGATGTTCGACGTCATGATGATGACGGTGTTCTTGAAGTCGACCGTGTTGCCGAGACCGTCCGTCAACTGGCCGTCCTCAAACACCTGTAGCAGGATGTTGAAC
>CAYQYM010000128.1:0-6893 GCA_964421715.1 uncultured Acidipila sp. | reverse complement strand
GTATTACTCCATGCTTCTCCTTGTCTTCGCCGTCCTGGGTGCCTGTCTTCTAGGTGCGTTTGCCGGATTCCTGCTGGCCCGCTCTGCTGCCACCGCGGAACGCGGCAGCCTGCAGGCGCAGATGACGGCGCAGGCCGAAGCACAGGCGACGGCGTTGCGCAGCGACCTGGCCGCGGCACGCGCAGAGTTGGAACGCGCCCGCTCCACCGAGGCGCAGCAGGCCACGCGCGCCGCTGGCCTCGAGGCCAGCGCCCAGGGAGCGCTCCAGCGCATCGCTGATCTGGAGCGGGCTATCGAGGCCGCGGCCAACCAGCGTCAGCAGCTTGAAGACCAGTTGCGCGGTTTAACAGCCGCGCAGGCCCGGGTTGAGGCCGAGCTCAGGAGCGAGCGCACGGCAGGAGCCGAGAAGCTGGCGCTGCTGAACGAGGCGCGCGAGCAGCTCTCGAACCAGTTCAAAGCGCTTGCCAACGACATCCTGGAAGAGAAGTCCAGGCGCTTTACCGAGCAGAATGCCGCCAACCTTGGCACACTGCTGCATCCGCTCAGGGAAAAATTCGGCGAGTTCCAGCAGAAGGTGGAGAGCCTTGAAAAGGACGGCGTCGCCGGCCGCTCCGAGCTGAAGGAGCAGATTGCACAGTTGCGCACGATGAATCAGCGGCTCTCTGAGGATGCCACCAACCTGGTGAGCGCGCTCAAGGGCTCGTCGAAGACGCAGGGAGACTGGGGCGAGTTGGTGCTCGAGAAGCTCCTCGAGGACGCGGGCCTGCGTCGCGGCTTCGAGTACCTGGTACAGGAGACCTACACGGTACAGGAGACCGACACGACGCCGGAGCAGAAGCGCCCGCGGCCGGACGTGGTGCTGAACCTGCCTGAGGGCAAGCACATCGTGATCGATTCCAAGGTCTCGCTGGTGGACTACAACGACTATTGCGCAGGCCAGGAAGAGTCATTGCGCGCGGCAGCGCTCAAGCGTCATATCGCCTCCATGCGGGAGCACATCCGGGGTCTGGCGAAGCGAAACTACCAGCAGCTCTACCAGCTCAATTCGCTCGATTTCGTCGTGCTGTTCGTTCCGATCGAGCCGGCCTTCATGCTGGCCCTGGGCGAAGACCAGAAGCTCTGGGAAGAGGCCTGGGACAGAAATGTCCTGCTGGTGAGCCGCACCTCGTTGCTCTTCGTGCTGCGCACGGTGGCGCACCTGTGGCGGCAGGAGCAGCAGACGCGCAACGTGCAGGCGATCGTCCGCGAGGGCGGACAGCTTTATGACAAGCTTGCCACCTTTGCCAAGGACCTGACAGACCTGGGTAAAGAGCTGGACAGCTCCCGCAGGTGCTACGAACAGGCGATGACCAAGTTGAGCGGCCGCGGCGGTGCCCTCCGTCGTGCCGAGTTGCTGCGCATGATGGGCGTGCAGGCCACCAAGAGCATGCCAGCCGCGCTGCTTGAGGCCACGCAGCACGCCATGCCCGGCAACGGTGCCGTGTTCGAGCCGGAGCAGGAACCGGAGCCGCAGCAGGAGCAGGAACCGCTTACGCTGGCAGCCGCCAGCGAATCCGACTTCCTTGCAAGGTAATTGCGTGAGCACGCAAACAAGGCCTTCGCGCGCCGTGCAATCTCGCGGCATCCCACCTGTCTGGAAGTCAATCTACTGACGAATCGACAGGTATGGAGCATCATGGCAATCGAAACGGCAAACGATCTATTTATCGATGAGCTGAAGGACATCTACTCGGCTGAAAAGCAGGCCCTGCGCATCTACCCGCGCATGGCAAAGGCTGTCTCCACGCAGGAGCTGAAGGACGCCCTGCAAATGCACCTGGAGCAGACCAGGGGGCAGGTGGAGCGGCTGGACCAGGTCTTTGAAATACTCGAAAAGCGCGCCACCGGCAAGACCTGCGACGGCATGAAGGGAGTGCTTGAAGAGGCGCAGGAGGCCATTGAGGAGATATCCCAGGGGCCGGTGCGCGATGCGGCGCTGATCGCCGCGGCCCAGCGTGTCGAGCACTACGAGATTGCCGCCTATGGCACCGTGGTGGCTCTGGCGAAATCGATGGGGCAGAAGGAGATCGTGGACCTGCTCTCAGAGACGCTGGAAGAAGAGAAGCAGACCGACAAGAAGCTCACCGGCATCTCGAAATCGGTCAATAAGAACGCACTCGCGGAAGTCCAGGAGGAGGAGGAGGAAGAGGAGGACGACGCCTACGACGAGGAAGAGGACGATGAGGACGTGGACGAGGAGGATGTGGACGAGGAGCAGGCAGCAGAGGCCGCTCCGGCCAAGCGCACGCCCAAAGGCAAGAAGAAGTAACCGGAGCAGGGCGGGGTCCGTGGCCTCGCCCCCTTGCATTCCTCTGTCCTGTTTTTCCTGACCGGAGAGTCCCCAGTTCTGTCTCGGGGCACATGTGGTATGCTGCGCCTGAATCCATCACGGTGGGGTGATGGCCAAGGGAACAACGGAGAGCCCGGGAAAAGGCAATTTCTGGATCTCCCTGCCGAGAGTTCTTACGGCAGTGGCTACCTGATCACGGCAGTTACGGGCGGAACGCCGTTGTGGTGAGCCGCCTGCTCGATCTGAATGGTCAGCAGTGCGCTAGTTTCATCGATGCGAAGGCCTGCTATACCATCCAGTAAGGTGCGCTGTGCCGGGAAAATGCGCTGCCGCTTAAAGAGCTACTCGGCTTACACGAGCTCCAAACACGGGGCACGGCATTGCAAGAGCACTTGACCACTCACTCCTGAGCATCTATGAGCGGCCTGGACCAGATACTCACCGAAGCTCGCAATTCGACGACCACCCAGCTCGACCAGCTGACGACGCTTGAGCTCGTGGAGGCGATGCACGCTGCAGACCGCGAGGCCATCGCCGCCGTCGAGCAGGTGACGAAGAGCATCGTCTGCGCGGTGGACGCTATTGCCGCGCGGCTGGAGCAGGGCGGCCGCCTCTTCTACCAGGGTGCGGGCACCTCCGGACGTCTCGGCGTGCTGGACGCCTCGGAGTGTCCGCCCACCTTCAACACGCCGCCAGAGCTGGTGCGCGGGCTCATTGCGGGCGGGGAGCCGGCGATCCGCCACGCGGTCGAGAACGCGGAAGACGACATTTCGCAGGGCGGGCGCGACCTGGAGATAAGCGGCTTTGGCCAACGGGACACGCTGGTGGGCATCGCTGCGAGCGGCCGCACGCCGTATGTGCTGGGCGGCGTAGCCCATGCGAGGACTCTTGGCGCGCTGACCATTGGGCTGAGCTGCGTTCCGGGCTCGCAGCTCGCGCTGGCGGCGGAGATCGAGATCACGCCGGCCACCGGGCCCGAGGTCGTTACCGGCTCCACGCGAATGAAGGCCGGCACAGCCACCAAGCTCGTGCTGAACATGCTCTCCACCGGGGCAATGGTGCGGCTCGGCTATGTCTACGGCAATCTCATGGTAAACGTGCAGCCTACGAACGAAAAGCTGCGCGACCGCGCCGCGCGCATCGTGAGCGCCATCACAGGGCTGGACACGGCCGCCGCGGCCAGCCTGATCCGCGAGGCCGGCAACGTGCGCGTTGCCGTGCTGATGCACGAGCGCGGTCTCAGCCGTCCGGAGGCCGAGGCGCGGCTTGCGGCGGCCTCCGGGCGGCTCCGGCGGGCGCTTGATACCTGAGGGACTGGAAGCAGTAATTCACGGCAGCAGCCTATAATCAGGTATGGCGACGGCACAGCGCCCCGAAATTCCAGCTTCCGCGACGCTTCCGGTTCGCGCACTCACGGCGGAGAAGTTCGAGAGGCTGCTCGCGACTGTGCGCGCAAACCGCCCGAGCGACGATCTGGACATCATTCGCCGCGCCTGGGACTTCTGCATCGAGCATCACAATGGCCAGCTTCGCGCGTCGGGCGAACCCTACGTGCTGCATCCGCTTGAGGTCGCCCTGGTGCTGGCAGAGATGCGGCTGGACTCAACAGCTATCGCCGCCGGGTTGCTGCACGACGCCGTCGAAGACACGCCCGTTACCACTCCCGACATCACGGCCAGGTTCGGTGAGCAGGTTGCGCACATCGTCGAAGGCGTCACCAAGATCGACAAGATCCAGTTTGCCAACCGTGAAGACCGCCAGGCGGAGAACGTGCGCAAGATGCTGCTGGCCATGGTGAGCGACATTCGCGTGGTGCTCATTAAGCTGGCGGACCGGCTGCACAACATGCGTACGCTTGAGCACCTCAAGCCGGAGCGGCAGCAGGCCATTGCGCGCGAGACGCTCGACATCTATGCGCCGCTCGCGCACCGGCTCGGCATGGGTAAGGTGCGCGGCGAGCTGGAAGACCTGGCCTTCCGCTACGTGGATGCCTACGCCTACGAGCAGGTGTATGAAGAAATCGAATCTCGTCGCAAGGAGGGCGAGCAGTTCCTGGCCGGCGTCGAAGCCCTGCTCTCTGACAAGCTGCGGGAGCATCACATCCAGGCGCGCGTGGAGTGGCGCATCAAGCGCCTCTACAGCATCCACCAGAAGCTCGTAAAGTCGCGCACCACCGTGGACCAGGTCTATGACCTGCTCGCACTCCGCGTGATCACCGCCAGCGTGCAGGACTGCTACGCCGTTTTCGGCCTGATTCACAGCATCTGGCGGCCTGTGCCGGGCCGCATCAAGGACTTCATCGCCATGCCGCGGCCGAACCTCTACCAGTCCCTGCACACCACCGTGATGGGCGAGGGCGGTCATCAGTTTGAGGTGCAGATCCGCACCGAGGAGATGCACCGCGTCGCCGAGGAGGGCATCGCCGCGCACTGGAAATACAAGGCCGGCGGCTCACCGGTCAGCGCAAAGGACGAGCAGCGGCTGGCCTGGGTGCGCCAGCTCGTCGAGTGGCAGCGCGAGATGACGGACCCCAACGAGTTCCTCTCGACGCTGAAGATCGACCTCTATCCCGAAGAGGTCTACACCTTCACTCCCAAGGGCAAGGTGGTGGTGCTGCCCAAGGATGCAAGCCCGCTCGACTTCGCTTACGCCATTCACACCGAGGTCGGCAACACCTGCGTGGGTGCGAAGGTGAACGGCCGCATGGTGCCGCTGCGCTCCAAGCTGCGCAACGGCGACATCGTGGAGGTGGTGACCCAGAACGGCCACACGCCCAGCCGCGACTGGCTCACCTTCGTCAAGAGCTCGCGCGCGCGCAACAAGATCAAACACTGGCTCAACGAGCACCAGCGCGAACGCGCCGTTGAAATCGGCCGCAAGCTGATCGAGCGCGAGGCGCGCAAATACAAGGTCTCCCTCTCGAAATTCGAGGAGTCCGACTTCGTTCGCGTGGCTTCGGAGTTCTACAGCCTGCCCACGTCGAATGACCTCATGGCGGCCATCGGCTTTGGCAAGTACTCGGCGCGGCAGGTGCTGAACAAGCTCTCCCCCGGTGTCACCGGGCCGCCCTCCACGGCTGAAGAAACACCCGCGACTGTCAGCGATGCGGTGCGCCGCGTCACGATGGCCAGCGGCACCGACTCGCTGATGGTGGAAGGCCAGGACGAGCTGCTCGTCTATCGCGCGCGATGTTGCAATCCGATTCGCGGCGAGGAGATCATCGGCTACGTTACGCGGGGCAAGGGAGTGGCCGTGCATGCCCGCAGCTGCCCAAATGTGCAGAATCTGCTCTACGAGTCAGACCGCCGCATCTCCGTCGAATGGGCCCGCCCCGCATCCGAGATGCAGGGCCGCAAGCTTACCTACCCCGTCAAGCTCACCGTGCATTGTGACGACCGCACCGGCATGCTCAAGGAGCTCACGGCTATTATCAGCGATGAGGATACGAACATTCGCACCGTGGACTCACGCTCCGGAGTTAACGCTGACGCCATTGTCGAGTTCGTGGTCGAGGCCGAGGATGTGCGCCACCTGAACCGCCTGGTCAGTGGCCTGCGCCGCGTGCCCGGTGTGCGCGAAGTGCAGCGCTCGCACAAGCTCTAGCACAGGGGCAGCTCTCCGGCTATGCAGCTCAAGCCTGGAAAGGTTCAGCAAGGTCCCGGCGATAAAGGAAGAAGAAGGCAGGCTGCATGGCCTGCCCTGTTTTAAAACTGCCCTGGGACTACCTGGCTGCCGTGGCCTGGACCCCTGCCTGCTCCGCCAGCGTAGCGGCTTTGTCTGTCGCCTCCCAGGTAAACTCCTTCTCCGAACGGCCGAAGTGTCCATAGGCAGCCGTCTGCCGGTAAATCGGACGGCGCAGGTTCAGGCTCTCGATGATGCCCTTGGGCGTCAACTGGAAGTTGGCACGTACCAGCTCCACCAGCTTGTCATTGGGCAGCTTGCCGGTGCCGAAGGTCTCCACCAGCACCGACACGGGCTCGGCCACGCCGATGGCATAGGCGAGCTGCACCTCGCAGCGGTCTGCCAGCCCTGCGGCCACAACGTTCTTCGCAATGTAGCGGGCCAGGTAAGCGGCGGAGCGGTCCACCTTCGTCGGATCCTTGCCGGAGAAAGCGCCGCCGCCGTGACGGCCCACGCCGCCATAGGTATCCACGATGATCTTGCGCCCGGTCAGGCCGGTGTCGCCCATGGGGCCGCCGATGACGAAGCGCCCCGTCGGGTTGATGTGGTATTTTGTGTCCTCATCGAGCAGGCTGGCCGGGATGGTGGCCTGGATCACGTGCTTGAGAATGTCGGCGCGGAGCTGCTCGGTGGAGACGGTCTCGGCGTGCTGGGTCGAGATCACGACCGCGTCCACGCGCAGCGGCCTGCCGCTCGCGTCGTACTCCACCGTCACCTGGCTCTTGCCGTCCGGCCGCAGGTAGGCAAGCTGGCCGCCCTTGCGCACGTCCGTGAGACGCCGCGTAAGCTTGTGCGCGAGCGCAATGGTGGTCGGCATCAGCTCTTCAGTCTCGTTGGTGGCATAACCAAACATCATACCTTGGTCACCAGCGCCGCCTGTATC
>CAYQYM010000127.1:0-6901 GCA_964421715.1 uncultured Acidipila sp. | reverse complement strand
GGGGTCGCCGTATGAAGCGAGGCATAGTGCCTGGCAAAAATGGGGGGGTCCAGCGCACAGGTTGGCCGCGCCGGGTGCGACGGAGTCAACGCCGGTGTAGATGATGGTTGGCACTCCAGGGTCCAGCACGGCGGAGCCGGTAAGGCATCCCTCCCTGTCATAGCGCACGCCGCCGGCACCGGGCGCGAGCGCCACCGGCAGATGCCGCCAATGGATCATATCCGGGCTTATGGCGTGGCCCCAGTGCATGTTTCCCCACACCGCCGCACCCGGATTGAACTGGTAAAACATGTGGTACTGACCGTGATAGTAGATTGGCCCGTTAGGGTCGTTCATCCACCCCTGCGGCGGAAGCAGGTGAAAGGCGGGCCGCAGCGGATCGGCAGCAAGCCTCGACGCGGGCGGCGGCCAGGGAGCGGCGGGGAGCATCCTGTTTGCTGCGACCAGGGCAGAGGTGGCTGCGGTCTGCGCGAGAAACCTGCGGCGGGTGATGCAATGCATGCTTTCTATCCTAATGCGCACGACGCAGGGTGGCGTTCACCGCCTGCGCTGGCGCGCTGAATGTATCGCAATGCGATGAGTCATCCTCGAGCCCCAAAACTGCGTCTTATTCACGAAGGAGGGCGCAGATGATAGTGTTCGACGACCTGGACCGGGCTGGCCGGTTTGGTGTACATCGCGTTTCCGGGCATTGAGCCAGGTGCGGGTCGATCATCAGCTACTGCGATCGGGCGTGCGCGACAGAGCGGTGCGGGCAGGCAGTGCAAAGGCCTACACCGTTCCCACAGATGCGCCCGAGGGCGACGGCACCTTCCAGTGGGACTCGACCACGATCGTCGTGGTCGAGCTCGAGGCCCAGGGTGCGACCGGTCTCGGCTACACCTACACCCATAAAGTAGCCGCACCGCTGGTGCGCACCCTGCTCAGGAAATGTGTGATAGGTGCGGACTGCCTGGCCACTGCCCGGATCTTCGAGCGTCTGCGAGCCGAGCAGCGAAACTATGGCACGGAAGGCATCGCGGCGACGGCACTGTCGGCCATCGATATCGCGCTCTGGGATCTCAAGGCAAAGCTGCTTGGCGTAGCCCTTTGCGACCTGCTGGGCAGCGTGCGCGAGGGCGCACCGGTCTACGGGTCAGGCGGTTTCACCACTTACACGGATGCGCAGCTGCAGGCGCAGCTCGGCGGCTGGGCAGAGCAGGGCATTCCTCGCGTGAAAATGAAGGTGGGTGCCGATCCTGCACGCGATCCGTACCGAGCTGCGATTGCACGGGAGGCCATTGGAGATGACGGGCAGCTCTTCGTGGACGCTAATGGCGCTTACTCGCGCACGCAGGCCGCCGAGTTTGCCGCGCTCTATGCGGAGGACTTTGGCGTGGTTTGGTTTGAAGAGCCGGTGACGTCTGACGATCTGCCGGGCCTGCAGTTCGTACGCGACGGCGCGCCCCCCGGCATGGACATAGCCGCGGGCGAATACGGCTGGGACGCGATGTACCTGCGCCGCATGATCGATGCCGAGGCGGTAGACGTGATCCAGGCAGACGCGACGCGCTGCGGCGGAGTCACCGGCTTCATGCAGGCCGCGGCGCTGGCTGAGACTTACCCGCTGCCGCTTTCGGCGCACTGCGGGCCATCCATTCACCTGCACCTGGGCTGTGCCGCTAATGCGCTGCGCCATGTCGAATACTTCCACGACCATGCGCGCATCGAGCAGATGCTCTTCGAGGGCTTCTGCACGCCGCGCGGTGGAGTAATGTATCCGGACCGCGGGCGCCCTGGTCTCGGGCTGGAGTTTAAACCAGACGACGCGGAGCAGTTCAGAGATGATCTATAACTCTGCACAGCCGCGCCGCATCCGGCGTGCTGACGGAACCACGGAGGAACGAGCCGCGCATGATAGCGCTTCCTGACACCTCGCCCAACGCGCTCGCGGCGCGACTGCCGGAGCCGCCGCGCAGGCTCACGGAGCTTGCGCTCAGACATCTGCAACACGGCACCTTCCAGCGTTCCATGTCACTGCTCGTCGCCGGCACCAGCCTGGTGAGCGGCGCAGAGGTGGCTTACGAACATTATCGCGGCAGCTACTCCAACCCGGTGATGTACTCGCCCGTCATCCTTTCGGGCGTGCTGGCGGTGGCGGGCGTTGCAGGCTTCTTCAGCGGCCGTGCGGCGCGCACTTTCCTGCGTTACACCGCTTACACCACGCTTGCAGACGGCGTCATCGGCTTCGGCTTTCACATTCGCGGCATCGCGCGCAAGCCCGGTGGCTGGCGCATTCCCATCGTGAATATCGTGATGGGCCCGCCCATATTCGCGCCGCTGCTGTTCGGCACGAGCGCCTACCTCGGCGTCATCGCCTCTTACCTCCAGCGGGAGGAAGATGCGCCGCAGCCGAAGCAGCAGGATGATGGCAGTGCAGACTTCCGTGAGGATATCCGCACCGGCCGCTTTCAGAAGCACCTCTGCGTAGTTACGGCCATCGCCACGCTCTGCTCCGGTGCCGAGGCCTGGTACTCGCACTATAAGGACAAGTTCAGCTTCCGCGTGCAGTGGTCGCCGATTCTGCTCACCCCGCTGCTTGCGGGCGCGGCGCTGGCTGCACTCAAGAGCCGCCGCGTGGCCAACACGCTGCTGCCGCTGGCCGCGGGCGCGGCCATGGTGGACGGCGTTGCCGGCACCGCCTACCACCTGCGCGGCATCGTGCGCAGACCCGGCGGTCTGAAGAAGCCCCTCTACAACACGCTCTACGGACCGCCTATATTCGCGCCCATGCTGTTTTCCGCCTGCGGACTGCTGGGCATGCTGGCCTACCTGATGCGCCGGGAGAAGAAGGCATGACAATCCACCGCAAACGAGAGCTGAGCCCGTTAACCGACCCGGCGACGGGCACGGCCCTACCCAGACGAGAGCAGCCCGGCTACTATCCGGGTTTCCGTACCCTTTCCCAGCAGGCCTATTGGGACCGCACCACGCGCGAACTCATCCGGCAGCGCGTGGAAGAGCAGCGGCCCATTCGCTTCTTCTCGCCGCAGGAGGCAGCAACGATGACCGCCGTCTGTGAGCGCGTTCTTCCACAGGACGACCGCGTCTCTGAACGGCGCATCCCGATCCTGCCGGAGCTCGATGCCCGGCTGTTTGAGAACCGTATCGACGGCTACCGCTACGAGGACATGCCTTCTGACCAGCAGGCTTACTGCATCGCTGCGAGTGCGTTCGATGTCATGGCCCGCGAGTTGCACGGCAGGCGCTTCGTCGCATGCACCGTGCCCGAGCAGGAAAGGATGATCCTGTCAATCCACGACGGCGCACCGCTCGGTGCAAAGAAATTATGGGCGCAGATGAATGTCGAGCGCTTCTGGGCCATGCTCGTCTCAGACTGCGCCGGTGCCTATTACGCGCATCCATGGGCCTGGGACGAGATCGGCTTCGGCGGCCCTTCTTACCCGCGTGGCTATATGCGCCTCACCGAAGGCGAGCCAGAGCCGTGGGAGGTAGATGAGCAGCGCTATGCGTGGACCGCCCCTGCTGAAACGATCTCTGACACGGCAAAGTCGCACGGCTCCGGCCAGCAGCACCAGACCTATCCAGGGCAGGGTGGAACACATTGAGAGCAGGGAGGAAGCATTGACCGACAAGCCGCTGCTTGGCGCATTCGACGCACCGGACCCGGACGATCGCCATCTGCATATCCTCGGGCCGATGCAGCGCATTGAGATTCCCCGCCGGCGCTACCGCGATGACGATCTGCTTGATTTCGTCATCGTCGGGGTCGGCTCCGCCGGAGGTGTGCTGCTACAGCGCCTGGCGCGTGCGGGGTTCAAGGTGGTGGGCTTTGAGGCCGGGCCTTTCTGGGACACCGAGCGCGACTGGGTCTCGGACGAGGCAGGCTCTCACCGGCTCTACTGGAACGAACTGCGCATCACCGGCGGCGAGCATCCACTGGCGCTCGGCGCCAACAACAGCGGCCAGGGTGTCGGCGGCGGCTCAGTACACTGGGCCGGCTTCACGCCGCGTTTTCATCCTTCTGATTTTGAGGTCTACACGCGCGACGGTGTCGGCGCGGACTGGCCCCTCACCTACGAGGAAATTGAACCCTACTACGAGCTGCTGGAGCAGGAGATACCAGTGGCCGGGCCCGCCTGGTATCCATGGGGCAAGCCGCACGGCCACCCATATGCGCCGCACCCGATGGGCGGCGTCGGCAACACGCTGATCAAAGGCTGCACGAATCTCGGCATTCGCGTCTCGGCCGGCGGCCCGGTCGCCATTCTCTCCGCCTCGCGCGGAGACCGCCCGCACTGCATCTATCGCGGCTTCTGCCTGCAGGGCTGCAAGGTGGGCGCAAAGGCTTCCACCCTGGTGACGCACGTGCCGGACGCGCTCGAGCACGGGGCGGAAATTCGCGACCACGCGATGGTTGCGCGCGTCTCACTCGGCCGAGACGGCCGCACGGACGGGATTGAATACTTCGACCGCGAAGGCCGGCGGCGCTTCCAGCGTGCACGTTGCGTGATCGTGAGCGGGTATGCGATCGAGACGCCGAGGCTGCTGCTGAATTCCGCCTGCCCCGGCCATGAAAGAGGGCTGGCGAACTCCTCCGGCACGCTTGGCAAGTACCTCATGGCGCAGGCGGGCAATGTCATCCTTGGGCGGTTTGACCAGCTTGTGCGCGCTTACAAAGCTCCGCCAGCGCATGCGCTCACCGAAGAGTTTTACGAAACGGACCCGAAGCGGGACTTCGCCCGCGGCTTTGCCGTGCAAACCGTTGGCCCTATGCCGATCGCGTTTGCCAAGCAGGCCATGGCTTCGCGCGGCCTTTGGGGATGGGGCCTGCGCCGCATGATGATGGACTACAACCACTGGTCCACGCTGGGCTTGCTGGGGGAAATTCTGCCCTCGGCCGGAAATCGCGTAGAGCTGGCAACCGGACCGGACGAGAAGGACCGCTTTGGCCTGCCCGTGGCCAGAATCACCTTTAGCCTGCAGGACAACGACCAAAAACTTATTGAGTTCGGCAAGAATAAGGTGATGGAGATCATGTGGGCCGCCGGTGCAACCGAGGTCGTGCAGGAGTCGCGCTACGCCCACCTTGTGGGCGCGGCGCGGATGGGCAAGGATCCGGAGACCTCCGTCTGCGACAAGTTCGGCCGGACCTGGGATGTGCCGAACCTCTTTATCATGGATGGCTCGGTGATGCCGACGCAGGGAAGCGCAAATCCCGGCCTCACCATCCAGGCCCTGGCCGCGCGCACGGCAGACTACCTCATTTCGCAAAGTGAAGCGATCTTCCACGGGGCACGGCGCGATCTGACCCCGCCGCCGGTGCGCAAGTCGCTCTCGCCGCCCGGCACGTTCACGACCGGTGCGCCGCACCTGCGCTAGCAGACCGCGTCAGCGTGCGTTCTTGCGCATGTTGGCCGCTATGGCCTGCCGGGCCTCGCGGTCCGCCTCGCGCCGGCGCTCGGTCTCGCGCTTGTCCCAGTCCTGCTTGCCCTTGGCCACGGCCAGCTCGCATTTTACCCGTCCATTTCTGAAATAAAGGCGGGTGGGGATGAGCGTCAGCCCTTTTTGCTGCGTCTGTCCGAATAGCTTCCTGATCTCATCGCGGTGCAGCAGCAGCTTGCGGGTGCGCACCGCGTCATGATTGTCAAAGCTGCCGTGAGAATACGGACCGATATGCGCATTCAACAGAAACGCTTCGCCGTTCCGCACCAAGCCGTAGGCGTCCTTGAGGTTGGCCTTGCCCTCGCGAATGCTCTTGACCTCGGAGCCGCGGAGCGCCACGCCTGCTTCGAATTTTTCCACCAGGAAGTAGTTGTGCCCCGCCGAGCGGTTCTGCGCGGCATCCCGGCCGCCGGCCGCCACGGGGTCTCGCGGCCTGGCCTTTTTGGGCGCAGCGGGCGCGACCGGATGTGTCGTCTGCTTCGGCAAGTGACAGCTCTCTATCTCATGCTAGCACCGGCCCGCAGGCAGGGCGGAGCCGCACGGGATGTTACACTTGCCATTGACCGGGTCCTTCCTGCAAGGCAGTTCAAACCCGGAGCAAGCGCCGGGAAAGGCCGACTTCCTCTTCCCCCAATCACACCTTTCTGGAGTTTCATGGAACACCGCACTTTGAACCGGGCGATGCCTGTTGCGCTGCTCCTGCTTACTGCAATCTTTGCCGCTCCCGCGGCCCGTGCTCAGTCCGCCGGCAAGCTCTACAAAGACGGGCAGTCCGCGGAGGCGAAAGACAACCTGGACGCGGCCTACGACTTCTATCTGCGGGCGTTTCAGAAGGATTCACGCGAGCTGAAGTACAAGGCCTCCTACGAGCGACTGCGCTTTCCTGTTGCGGCCCTGCACGTGGAACGCGGTGAGAAGCTGCGCAGCCAGGGAGACAACACCGGCGCGCTGACCGAGTTCATGCGCGCCCTGGAGATCGACCCCAGCAACGAGCTGGCCCAGCAGGACATCCGCGCCCTGCAGCAGAAGGAGAGCGCCGTCACCGGGGAGACGGCAATTCCCGCGGACACCGCCAGCCAGCTTGCGGAGATGGCAGCGCCGCCGCAACTCAAGCCCATCTCAAACGAACCACTGACCCTGCACCTGGTGGAAGACAGCAAGGTCGTCTACCAGACGGTCGGCAAGGCGGCCGGTGTGAACGTGCTCTTCGACCCGGACTACCACTCGACGCGCGTTCAGGTGGACCTGGCCAACGTGTCGCTGTTTGATGCGCTGCGCATCATCGCCACCGTCTCAGGCACCTTCTGGCGGCCAGTCACGGCCAACACGATCTTTGTGGCGCAGAATACGCGCGGCAAGCGCACAGAGCTGGACGAGCAGGCAGTCCAGACCTTTTACCTCACCAACGTCTCCCAGGCCAATGACCTGAACGACGTCCAGACCGCCCTGCGCAACG
>CAYQYM010000126.1:0-6907 GCA_964421715.1 uncultured Acidipila sp. | reverse complement strand
GGGGGGAAGAGTGTCGGGGCGGAAAAGGCCGCGGAGGTGAGGAGCACCGGTCTGCATCCCGAGGCGCTGGAGTAGCGCGCCTCCGGTGTAGGGTTATTGAGGCTGCTGCGGCGGCGGATTCGAGCCGAATCCGCCGGTGCCGCCTGACGGTCCTGACCCTGCACCGAAGCCTGCACCGAACCCGCCGCCGAGCGGTGAACCCGGCTGAGCGCTCTGGGCTCCGCCTGTCCCTACGTTGCTGCCGCTCGCTCCTCCCCCGCCGCCGCCGAGAAGGTTTACCTGGTTCTGCATCTCCTCGATTGAGTCGTAGACGAACTCCCACTCGTTGTAGCGCTTCATGGTCTTGTACTCACGCAAGGATGCGTGCGTATCGGGAATAACCACGCCTACGATCGGAGCGCCACCGCTCAGGTTTGAGCCGCTGCCACTGCTGCCAAAGCCTGAGCCGGAACCGCGTCCGGAACCCGGCCCCGACCCAAAGCCCGACCCGAACCCCGAACCCGATCCAAAGCTCGAACCACTGCCCGTATTGCCGCCGGAGCTGGCCGTCCCCGTTCCGTCCGTGCCACTGGGCGAACCGGTTCCCGCAGCACTGCCGAAGGCGGAGCCGCCCAGCGCACCAGACTGCCCGCCAAAGCCCATCCCCCCGCCCGCATTCATCATGCCGGGCACGCCTCCGCCCATCACGCTGCCACCGGCTGCGGCTGTGTTCCCGCCGCCAGAGACGGGCTTGTTAAAGAAGCCCATAACCTTTACGTGCGCCTGGCCAAAGTGAACCAGCTTCCAGTCATCCTTGCCGGTTATCGGATCGGTATAGCGCTTGCGCAGAAAACGCATGTTGTTGGTATTGACGAGCTGGTCGATGGACGACGGATAAGCACCGAAACGCCGGTAATAGAGCTGGATGGCGCGCTTATACTGCTCGCCGCGATGAATCAGCTCCGTCTCGCGGTCGCGGCGGATGGAGGCGGCCACCTGCGGCGCGGCAATGGCCAGCGCCAGCATGAAGAGGAACAGCAGAAAGAGCACGGCCATCAGGATGTATCCGGCCTCGCCCTCGCGCTGAGGTCCTGCGTTCACGGTAGGAGTATGGACGGGCACGGCTAATTCTGAATGAGCGGCAGGTTCTGCGTGTTGTTGTATGGAAGGTCCTGAACGATCACCGAGAAGGGCTGAATGCTCAGCACCTTGTAACGGTGATCCACCACATCGCCCTGCGCCGCGATGTAGACGTCTTCACCATGCAGCAGGAAGACCTTGCGCTGGCCGTTGGCCGCCTCGAAGCCGAAGAACTTCAGGTCGATGGGCGGCGGCGGAGGAGGCCCCTGCGGCACACTCTGCTGGCTGGGGCGGACCGGCGCGCTGACCCGCTCGATCGGCGGCGGGGGCGTGGAGTTCATCGAAAAGATGTTGCGGCCCGAACCGTTATAGGTAAGCGACTCGGCACCGGCCATCAGCTCCGGATGCAGCGTCGGGTCCAGGTTTGCCATGCTGGAGCCTGCGCGCACGGCGGTCCGCTCCTGCGTTGCGGGCGTAGCCGTCGCCGCAGCCGGGACGGCGGTCATCGCGGCCGGAGCAGCCGCCGGGGAGCTGTCGCCAGGACTCGACCAGAACGTGCGGATGAGCAGCACGAGCACAATTGCTCCGAGCACTCCAGCAAGCATGACCTTCTTACGGTCTTCAGTCCCGATCTTCAGAGCCATCAGCGCGCCTCCTCTCCGGCAGAGCTGGCCGCCGCCGCTATAGCCGGGTCCGTGGTCGTTTGATCGGCGGGTGGAAGGTCGGTCGCATTGGCGCTCAGGTAGGTTGTGACGCGCAGCCGCAGGTTCACCATGCCGCCCTGCTGGCCGGTGAGCGTAAGCCCGTTGATGATGAAAAAGACGTGGTCCCTGTCCCGCTCCAGGCTGTTGATGAAGCGCATCATCGCGGTGTAGTCGCCGCTCAGGCTGGCGTCGATGCGCACCTCGCTCAACCCTTGAACGGCGGGAGATGCGGTGTACTGGGCGCGCGTGAGCCGCACGCCGGTCTTCTGCGTGAGGTCGCCGATCTGCGCTGCCACGGTGGAGTAGTTGGGCGCGATGCGGCTGTCGTAGAACTGCTGCGCATCCCTGCGCGAGGCGTCTACCTTCGCGGGCAGTCCGGTCAGATGCGCCATCTCGGCATTGAGGCGCTGATAGGTGATCTGCTGCTGCTGGTACTCGCTGGACTTGTCCTCGCCGGCGGCGTGCCAGGCGGCGAAGAGGCGGCCGGCCAGCGCCAGGTCGAGCACGATGAGCACGGCAAACACGGCGAGGTGCAAATTCAGCAAGGTAAAGATCTCCGCCAGCCGCTTCATGGGCGCTCCTGCGGGTTGAGCATCTGCTCGGCCGGTGGCACAGGTTCTACATACTCCTTCTTTTTGGCGCGCCGCTGCGGCCTGGGCTGCTCCGTAGCCACGGCTTGGGGCTTGATTGGCAGCGGCCGGTAATCTGCCACGATGTCAAAGTTCACATCGTTTGCGGCCGCCTGCGTCATCGCCGACTGTCCGTTGCCGGTGTTGGCCAGGGCCTCACTGGCCAGCCGCGGCTGCGCGAAGTGCTTTGACCTCTCAAGATTGCGCACCAGTTGAAGCGCCCGGTCCCGCTGCCCGCTCACGCGCAGGTGAATGGACACGTGGCCGGAGGGAGCGACTACCGGGTCGACGCTGAGCACCTGCACGCCTGCCGGCAGCACGGTCTCAAGGTCAGTGAGCGTGGCCGTCCAGGAGAAGGCCTTGTGCTTGAATAGACTGTTGAGAAAGTCGGCCTGCGTGAGCACGGCCGCGTTTTGCGGCTGACGCATCAGCACCTCGTAGTTGCGCTGCTGCTGTTCCAGGCCGCTGGCTTTCTGCCGCATGGAGTCAGCGCGCGCCACGGAGACGGCTGCCTTCTTCACCTCGATGCGCAGCAGCAGCCACAGCGGCAGGGCAAGGAGGAGCAGCACCAGCATCCACAGGCGCAGCCGCATGTAAATGTGTCGCAGTTCGACAAAGGGACGAGAAGCGAGGTTTACGGAAACGCGCATCAGCCGGCCAGCGCCCCCGCCACGGGCGCCAGCAGGCCGCCCGGAATGGATGCGACGGCGCCCAGCGTTGCGCTGGTGACGGCGTCGCGCACGCCGATGGTGTAGCTCTCTCCAAGCAGGCGGGCGAATTCCGCCGCCGTGCCCGGGCCCGAGTAGTAGAGTGTGTCCGGCGCGGAAGAGAGCGTGTCTTCATAGTAGGCCAGGGCCACGTCTACGGTCTGGCGCAGCTCTTCATGGTGCAGAGCGTCACTGGCGGGCAGCTCGAGTGTGCGGTGCAGTAGTAGCTCTTCTGCCTGTGTGATGGCCGTGGTCACGGAGGCACCGTTGCGGTTTACCAGAAACGCCGGCTTGTCTGCGGGCAGGACGGGCAGTGCCGCCAGTGTGCTGGGCACGAGCGCACCCGGCTCGTAGCCAGCCTCGCGCACGGCGGCCTCGTACTCTGCGCGGACGGCCTGGGGCATGACACAGACCAGCACGCGGGTCTGCGTCGCCGTCTGCGCCATGGTTTGATAGCTGATCGCCGCGTCCTCTACTTCAAAGGGAACCAGCTTGCGCAGGCGAAAGCGCAGGATCGGCAGCGTATCGCGCGTCTTCGCGGGCAGCGAGTCAAAGTCCAGCAGCAGCACGCGCGCCGCGCCGTCCGGCACAATCAGCGTAAGGCTGCGCTCACGCGTGTTGAGGCTGTCAAGCGCGGTGCGCATCGCGCCCACCACCGTGCTCGCATCGAGCAGGTTCGGCACCTTGAGCGAGGGCACGAGCGCGCCAGCCGGGAAGCCGGTGAAGTGAGCCGAGCCTACCTGGGCCGCAACGACACCGCCGGGCGCAAGCTCCAGTGCCAGCCGCGGGCGCTGCGGCTGGCGTGGTGTAAAGAAACTGGCAATGGATGGCACTATCGCGTTGCCTCGATGAAGGTGACCTTGTTGATCTCTTTGAGCGTGGTAAGCCCGCGCCGTACGCGGTCAATCGCCGACTCGCGCAGGAACTGCATGCCCTCCTGCTGCGCCAGGCGCCGCACCTCGGAGCTTGGCTTCTTTTCAAGAATTATCTCGCGAATGGGGTCGGTCAGGTCCAACAGTTCGTGAATGGCCGTACGGCCGCGATAGCCCGTGCCGCCGCACTCGATGCAGCCTGCTCCCTCGCGGAAGGGAAAGCCGCGCCACTCGGCCGGATCGAGCGCGCTCTGGAGCAGCACGTCCGCATCGTACTCGACCGTGCGTGCGCAGTACTCGCAGATGGTGCGCACCAGCCGCTGTGCCAGGATGCAGTTCAGCGCGGAGACGAAGTTGTAGGCCTCAACGCCCATGTTCAGAAAGCGGCCCAGCACGTCTACCACGTTGTTCGCGTGTACGGTGGTGAAGACAAGGTGGCCGGTGAGCGCGGAGTTGATGGCGATCTGCGCCGTCTCCTGGTCACGAATTTCTCCCACGAGAATCTTGTCCGGGTCATGACGCAGGATGGAGCGCAGTCCGCGTGCAAAGGTGAGCCCCTTCTTCTCATTGACTGGAATCTGCGTGATGCCGCGAATCTGGTATTCGACCGGATCCTCGATCGTGATGATCTTGTCTTCGTCGCTCTTGATCTCGTTCAGCGCGGCGTAGAGTGTGGTCGTCTTGCCGGAGCCGGTCGGTCCGGTGACGAGCACCATGCCGTAGGGCTCGCGGATGTAGCGGCGGAAGCGGCGCAGGTCCTCTTCTCCAAAGCCGACCACATCGAGCGTCAGCTTGCGGAACTTCTCCGACATCGACTCCTTATCGAGCACTCGCAGCACGGCGTTCTCACCGTGAACCGTCGGCATGATGGAGACGCGGAAGTCGATGAGGCGGCCCTTGTAGCGCACACGGAAGCGGCCGTCCTGCGGCACGCGGCGCTCGGCGATATCCAGCTCGCTCATCACCTTGATGCGGGAGAGGATGGTCGAGTGGTGCTCGCGCGCGATGGGCGCCATGGCGGCCTGCAACACACCGTCAATGCGGTACTTGACGTGCAGCGAGTCGTCGTAGGTCTCGATGTGGATGTCCGAGGCGCGCCGCTCGAGCGCGGTGAAGATGGTCGTGTCCACCAGCCGGATAATCGGACTGATGTCCTCCTCGGAGGTGAGCTTCTCGATCGAGATGTTTTCGTCCGGGTTGTCCTCGGACGAGATGACGTCGAAGGTCAGTCCCTCGGAGGCCTCGTCCAGCACACGCTGCGACTGCTCGGTTTTCTTGAGGAGGTCGTTGATCTGCGACAGCGTTGCAACGCGCGTGGCGATGCGCTGGCCAAGCAGTGTCGAGATCTCGTCGAGCAGCATCAGGCGGCTCGGGTCGCTGACGGCGATCACGAGCCGGTCTTCAAGCTGCTCCAGCGGCACGAAGCTGTAGCGGAACATCAGGTCCACCGGCACGCTCTTGAAGAGCTCGTGCTGGATGCGAAAGTTCTTCAGGTCGACAAAGTCGCACCGGTAGCGCCGCGCCAGCTGCTGTGCGCGTGTGGTCTCGTCCTGCTCTACCGGTAACGTGAGAATGGTTGCGTCTGCCATGGTTCCCGCTGTCTGCTAATGCTGAAAGTTGCTGGCGTTGGCCAGCGAAACGATCGGCAGGTAAAGCGCGATGAGAATAATAACGACAAAGATTCCCATAAAGATGAGAATCGCCGGCTCAATGAGAGAGAGCGCCGCGGTGAGCGCCGTCTGCACGTCTTCCTCGAAAAACTCGGCCACGGAATTCAGCATCTGCGGCAGCGCGCCCGTGGACTCGCCCACCTCGATCATCTCGACGGAAAGAGCAGGAAACACCTTCGTGTCGTTCAGGCTCTTCGCCAGCCCGCGTCCCTCGCGGATGCCCTCGACCGACTGCATCACGGCCCTGGAGGTCCGTTTGCTTGAGATGGAGCGCGCGGCGGTTTCAAGCGAGGGCAGCAGCGGCAGTCCGCCGGTGAGCAGCGTAGAGAGCGTACGCGCAAACAAGGCCACCTGGTACTTGAGCCAGATTGTGCCGAAGACGGGCAACTTGATGCGGATGCCGTCCAGCAGGTCGGCGCCGCTGTCGGTCTTCGTCCAGCGAAAGGCAAGATAGAGAAGCAGCGCCACGATGGGCAGGCCCCAGAGCAGATATTTCTGCGCAATGACGCCGAAGGCGAGCAGGTCGAGCGTGAGCGCGGGCAGGTGCGTCCCAAGCTGGTCATAGAGCTTGGCAAACTGCGGCACCACGAAGGTGATAAGAAAAATGAACAGCCCGAAGACCATCGAGATGAGCAGGCCGGGGTAGATGAGCGATGCCTGCAGTTTTTTACGAAAGGTGAGCGAGACGCGCTGGAACTGGAGAAACCGCCCGAGTACCTCTTCCAGGTTGCCGCTGCGCTCCCCGGCCAGCAGCGTCGTCGTGTAGATCAGCGGGAATCCGCCCTGGGCCGAGAAGGCCGCGGAGATCGACTCGCCCGTTCGCACGCGCGCCGCCACGTTCTGGAGCTGGCTGGCAAAGGCGGCGTTCTTCTGGCCCGAGGCCAGCATCTCAAGAGAGTTCAGAATGGGCAGCCCGGCGCGGATAAGCGTGAGGAACTGCTGATTGAAAATGAGAAAGGTTTCAAGCTTGACCTTGCGGCGGCTACCGCCGATGCCCCTGGGCTTTACCGAGTAGACATAAAATCCGGCCTGCGTGAACCGCGCACGCAGCTCCTCCGCTGTTGCAGCGGCCTGCACCTGCTCCTGCACCCGGCCCCGTTCGTCGGCCAGTCTTATTACAAATTCCGCCATAGACGTCTACACCGGGGAACGAAATGCCGGCTGCCCATTTCCTTATACTAAGGGCAACAGTTATCAGGGATAGACGCAGGCCCGGATAGAACCGCCCAGTGGGGCAGGCTGGCGGCGTTCAACTGGGCGAGGCGG